>CAMKFS010000001.1 GCA_946411935.1 uncultured Candidatus Saccharibacteria bacterium
CGTAAAGAATCGTATCTTTGCCTTTCTTAACTTTGTTTGGATCACCCTGAGAGGTTGCATAGTTAATACCGCCGAGGATAATCATAACAACCGCAATCATACCAATTACGAAGATAATCGTATTGATAATAACACTAATAACTGAGTTCAAATCATCGACTTCACACTTATCTGGATTCGAAACAATCGTTGCTGCCTGCTGACAGTCTGCCGAAGTCTTACCATAAATTTTATTCTGTTTCGCATTCGTGCCAGTTCCCGTAGTGTAAGTAGTACAATACACCGGATATTTATCATCGGCACCGATGTTCAGATTTGGATACTTTTTACCGCTACCCATACAATCCGAGAAGTTAGCCGCAAAAGTAGAGCCGGCAAAGACCGCTACTGCAAAGATTGCGAGCACGCTACCTTTTAATACTTTACTAAATTTTTTCATTTTTTCTCCTTATTAAAGAAATCGTTAATAATATAATAACATATTTTTACGCTTAGCAACAAGCAAAACCCCTAGGCGCCTAGCGCTTTTAGTACAAAATTCACAATCACAAACGCCAACAGTGTAATAATCAAACCAATCACGCCATAAAGAATTGTATCTTTTGCTTTCTTTACCTTGTTCGCATCACCCTGAGACATCATATAATTAATGCCGCCAATTATAATGATAATTACAGCAACAATACCGACGCCGTAAATAATCATATTGATTACTGCGCTCACATCCGATTCTAGCGATTCGCCCTCATTAGCCTTATTAACTTGATCCTTTATGCTATCCGCTACTATTCGCAAATCCATGCCTACTCCTATTTAATATTACTTAAGACAAAGTTCACAATCGCAAAGGCAAGAAGAACTATAACTAGACCAATCACCGCATATAGTATCGCACCCTTCGCACGCTGTATTTTGCCGGGGTCACCCTGGGAGGTCATATATAATACGCCGCCAATAATAATTACGATTACAGCAATAATCGCAATCCATGTAAAAACTATGTTCAAGATATTGCCAACACGATTCTGAGCTTCTGCTTCATTATTTTTGCCGTTGCCACAAATCAGCTCATAATTCGGATCATCTTTACCGCCTGACCAGTTATCGCAAGCTCCTTTATCGTCAGCATAGACAAGAGCCGGCGACGCACAGATGAGTAGAGAAGTAACCGCCGCTAAGATTATTCCAAATACTTTTTTCATTTTTCCTCCTATATTCCACTCACTACAGTATTAACGATCGCCGTTGCAAACAGCACGACTAAAAGACCAATTATTGAGTAGAGAATCGTAGTTTTCGCTTTTGCGATACCTTGCGGATTGCCGGTGCTCGTAACATATTGAATGCCGCCATAAACCACCATAATAACTGCAATAACGCCAGACCAGAGGAAAACCTTATTAAAGATTTCTATAAAGAACTTATCCCCATGCGCCTTTGCGCCAGATACAATGTCGGCAATCACGCCACTAATAATTGAAGCCGACATCACAATAATAAGACCAATGACCGAATTAAAAATCGTCCTCTTACCTTTCGCAACTTTCGTCGGATCACCTTGGCCGAGCATATATTGAATACCGCCCCACATCACAAAGAGAATTGCTAGATAGCCTAAAATGCCGAGCACCATACTAACGATGTTTAAAGCCACCGTCCAGGCAAAACGCTTCACTTCGTCTTCATTGCCAGTATCCGGTGTTTGGACCTTACAGTCGCTATCAACTAAACCATCATACCAGGCTTTTAGTCCCATAAAGTGCGTCTCGCAGGTATAATCCGCCGCCGATACACTTTGAGTTGGCAGTGCAGCTATCGCCAATGTGCTCATTGCTACAATTGCCGTCAATATTTTAGCAATCTTTTTCATTCTTCATCCTCCATTGCGATCGTACGAATAACCGTCGTTGTGCCGGACTCAAACTCAATCTTACCACTTTCAATGTCGCTAGAGCTCTTTGGTATAAACAGGTTCGCCAAGGCATATATTAATACCCAAGCAATAATACCAATCACAATTTCCATCATCCTTCGCTTTGCCGTAGCAACCTGATTCTCATTGTCGCGCGCCGTCATCCACATAACGCCACAGTAAATAATCCCAATCGTACCCGCAACAATCACACCACCAGTCAAAACCGCAATTACTAGGCTCACGATTTCTTGAATACCAGACCCATCTTTACTAGAACACCAAGAATTAGGAAGTAGAGAAGTACATGCGCCCTCGTCTACCTGTTCAATTTCAGTCGGAGGCGCATCGGCATACTCTCCACCATCCGACGAACTATCAGAGTCGGTCTTGCTATCAGAATCTTTTTTAGAGTCGTCACTATCGGAATCATCATCCGAAGAAGCTCCATCGATCCTAACCTTTACTTTTTTTGCAAAAGATGTTTTCCAGTTACTACAAGCCGTTGCATCAGTACCACCCACACAAGAAAGATATTTCTTAATTTGAGCTAAACAGCCATTCGAATCAACGTTACAAACGGATTTTAAAGAGTCATAACCTTCATCTTTTTTAATTTTTTCTGCACATTTGTCGGAAGTTATCTTTCCTTGATCGCATTGCGTCGATACGGCAAGCGCATTCTTATCCGCTATCCCGACAACTGCACCAATAGCGCACACCGCCACCGCTATAAATATAAGTATTTTCTTTTTCATATCTCTTTTATTAACCTAAAACCATAAATTATACCTTAATTATACGATAAAAATCGCCAAAAATACCATAAAAACTACCCCCGAGACCGCCAAAAGGGCAAAAAGACTCGAAAAATGCACATTTTCCCTATATAATACTTGACTAAAATGCTTATGTGTGCTATAATAGTCTCGTTATGGGCAAGTGTATTAAAAGCATCGCTCTATCTGTTATAACGGCCGTATTTGGCGTATTAGCACTATCCGGTCCGGTTTTTGCAACCCCGAATACCGCTAATGATAATAATAATGATTCGTCCGTCGTAACTGATCCAACCGATGCAGTCCCAGAAGACCAAAACGAAACTACCGAAAACGATTCAGAAAATAGCAGTGAAAACACAGAAGAGAATTCAGAAGATTCCGAAACTACTGCTAGTTGTTATGATCAGGTAGGTAGTCTTGGCTGGATTATTTGTCCGGGCGCCGGTTTATTCGGTAACATCATTGATGGCGCCTATAATATTTTGTCGAACGTAATTGATACCAACCCTCTTCCAACAAACGAAGATTCTCCAATTTATATTACCTGGAATTATTTCAAAAACATCACCAACAGCGTCTTCATCGTCTTCTTCTTAATTATCATCCTATCTCAGTTAACCGGCTTCGGTATCAATAACTATGGCATCAAGAAAGCTCTCCCGCGCATCGTCATTGCCGCAATTCTTGCAAACCTTAGCTATATTATCTGTATCCTAGCAGTCGACGTCAGCAATATCCTCGGTACCGGAATCTACGGCATCTTTACTTCTATTCAAAATACCGCAATTGAAAGTGGCGCTATCTCTAGCGCGGCCACCTCTTCGTCTGTTTCCGCAATTGTCGCTTCATTAATCGGTGTAGGCGCCGCAGGTGCAACCGTCGCCGCTGCCGCACTCACTTTTGGTAGCGTCGAGGGTATTATTTGGATGCTTCTACCTATCCTTCTTTCTGGCGCCATCGCCGTTATTTCGGCCCTTGTTACAATGGCCGCCCGTCAGGCGCTCATCTTTATCTTAGTTATCATTGCACCACTCGCAATCATCGCATACATGCTTCCAAACACCGAAAAATATGCTAAAAAGTGGTTTGCGACACTTTTCCAGATGCTCGTCTTCTATCCGTCATTTGCCGTCCTTTATGGCGCTTCTCAGCTAGCTGGCCTTGTCATTATTACTTCCGCTACCCATTGGTGGACAGCGCTTCTCGGTATGGCAATCAAACTTCTTCCACTCTTCCTTTCGATTCCACTTATGCGCATGTCCGGCACTGTCCTTGGTAAGATCGACGGCCTCGTCCATCGCGCAACTCACTCCGGTCAAAGCGCCTTCAATGGTCTCATGGGCGGAATGGCTGCCAATGCAAAGAGCAAACAGCTTTCAGGTGTCGGCCGCTTCAGAAACATGCCATCCGCACGTCTTGCAAGATATCTCGATCGCAAACGCGCTCAACGTGAATTCGACATAAAAGAGCAGGAAGGCATGCGCAATCAACGCAACAATCTCTACGCGATGGATAGCTGGAAGAACCGCAATGGTAAATACAACCGACGCGGCATGCAGCATTATCAAAACATCCAGGAGAGCCTTGCTTTAGAGAATAGACGCATCAACATCGAGAACGACTTCGACGAAGGCTTTACTGCCAATGATAAACGCGTCCACAAGAATGACCGCGCAAGGGTCAATCGCATTAATCGCGGTTTTGATAAAGCTATCGTCGAAAACGAAGCCGTCAATGCTCGCAAGCAAGCCATTAACCTTGCAAATATGGAACATCGCGCTGAGTTAATCCATAAAAACGTCGAAGACAAAACATCTGCTATTCATAAGCAAGTTCTTAATACGTTTAACATTGATGCCGCAGAGCTTAACGCAGTAAACGCAAAGCAAGCTGCTTGGGAAAATGCTACTAAGAAGCAGGAGATCCTCAACAAGCAAGCCGCCGGCGAAACTCTCTCGAACTCCGAAAAAGATTACCTCAAAACTGCTGGTTCTACTCTCACGGCAGCCGAAAAAGCCGCTATCGCTACTGGCGGTCTCACTGCCACCGAATACGCGCTTTATGATTCTGGTCAAAAGGCAATTAACTCCACGCTTCGTAGCGCTATCTCTGCAAAGCGTAAAGTTGACCGCGAAACTCGCAGCAACTATGTCGAACTTTATGACGATTACGAAGCTGGTCCTCGTATTAAAGAGCAGCTCATCCGCGCCTTTAAGACGAAAGACTACAACTCAATGTCTGCCGCTCTCGAGATTATGTACAAGCGTGGCGATAAGGACGATATTGGTGACGTTCTTGCTAAGTTCTCTAGCGAAGTCGCCGACGATAAAGATATCCGCTTCCAGAAAGAGCTTAATGATATCTGTCTCACTATGAAGAGTGAGGATATCGACGTCGCACAGTGGGCAAAGGCTAATATGATGCGCCGCGGCATGAATGGTAAGGGCTTTAAAGTTCAATCATTCATTGATTACGAATCCTGGATGAGGGGCGACACGCTCGCTGGCGATGCAGTAGAGGGCGAAGATGATTACGGCAAAGTGCGCAAGACTTGCCGCATTGAGCTCGCTAACGCAATGAGTAGCTGGGATCCAATTGCTACCGCCGACCGTACCATGTGGAATCAAATGCTTGATGCGCAGAAAAACGGCATTCTTACAAAGAATAAAAACGGCGACGAGACTGTTACTGTATATCCAATCAAGTATCTCCGCTCTGCAGTCTGTTCTGGTCGTATGGATGGTGAGCGCCTCGAATCATTCAATAAGTGGTTTACTGGTGGCTTTAAACGTGGCGGTACAAACGAAGATAATGCCTTCTTCTGGGCACACGAAGATGAGTACGTCGAGAATGTCGAGAAGTTCCTTGGCGAAATGTCAGCAAATCAGCTCGGCACACTTAAGACTGCAACCCTTGAAGCATTTAATAATGTCCTCCTCGAGCACTATGGTGAAAAAGATGAAGATGTCATTATCATAGGCGAAGGCGAGAAAAAGAAGGTCATTAGTAAATATCTACGCGATGCTCTTGAAACACAGATTACTCAGTTCAATACTGAGAAATCGATGGCAGGCCAGCGTACTGCTATGAACCCAGCCGTTCGCGAAATGCTTGGCATTAAAGACATCATTAAATAAAACACAAAAACTCCCTGAAAAGAGCCGGACTTTCCGGCTCTTTTTCTATTGTGATTATGCTAAAATATAAGTATGGCTCAGTATAAGGTCCCACAAGATATTGAAGCTGATGATAAGCTCATCGGCCCTTTTAGCTTCCGCCAGTTTGTTTACTTAATTGTCGCTGCGGGCCTTGGTTTTGTTGCCTTTCTATTTTTTCAGATTTTTCCACTACTAGTTATTATTCCAATCCCATTCATCATCTTCTTAATCGTCCTTGCACTCCCTCTTAAAAAAGATCAGCCAATGGAGACTTATCTCTCGGCAATTGTAGACTTTTATCTCAAGCCTCAAAAACGCGTCTGGATGCCAGGGCAGGTCGAAAATACTATTACAATCACGGCTCCAAAAAAGACTGAAGACAACCGCACAAAAAATCTTAGTCAAGAAGAAGCCGGCCGCCGCCTTTCATTCCTCGCCGATATTGTCGATACTGAAGGTTACGCAATTAAAGACTCCAATCTTCGCGACGATATTGCTAGCGAAGCGGCCGCCACACAGGATATTTTCGAAACTAGCCAAACCTTTAATATTGATCAGAATCTTGCTAGAAGCACCGAGAATCATCGCGCGCAGGTCGTCAATCAAATGCATACTGCTATTAATTCCGCACCTGCCGCTCCGCAAGCCGCCGAGCAAACTCCTCAACCGCCAGTTATTTCACCAGCTATCCCGGTCGCAGCTCCAACTCCTACTCCACCGCCGGCGCCAGACATCGAACATAGCGCCGCCACAATTCTGCCGGACATGAATCAGATTCAAAGTCTTTATTCGCAAGATAATCCTGCCGCAAATGCACTTGATGTCGCCCTAGAGTCAACCGATCCGGCTAATCCGAAAACAGAAGAAGCTAAACCGGAAACGGAGCCGCAGCCAGAACCAATTCCGCAACCAGAAGTGACATCACAACCAGAACCGGCCCCGCAGCCAGAGCCAGCACCTCAGCCAGAACCGGACGAAGCGTTAAAGAATCTAGCAAACAATTCCGATTTCTCAATCGAGACTATTGCAAAACAAGCAAAGCGTCTCGAAGAGAAAAAAGCAAAAGAAGATGGAGAAGTATATATTTCATTACATTAAGGAGTCAACGTGCAACCAAATCAACCAAATCAACCATTAATGCCACCAAGCGCCGCCCCGCAACCGGCTCCACAGCCGATGCAGCCAGCGCCAACAACGGCAACACCTCAGCCTGCTGCGCCAACCGTTCAGGCTATGTCAACTGCTCAGCCTATGCCAGCCGCAACCCAGCCAGCTCAAGCAGCTATGCCAACCCCACAAATACAAACAATGCAAGCCCCTCAACAGGCCCCGCAAATGATGCCGTCAGCTGCTCAGCAGCCACAGCCGGTTCAAGCTGGTGCACGTCCAGCCCAAGCCGCTCAGCCGCAAGCAATGCAGAGCACTTCAACCAATTTGCGCGGCAACAACCCAAACTCCGCACAATCAGCCCTCCTTATCTCCGAGCTTCGCGATTCCATGGTTATCATGAAAGACGGCTCTTTCCGTGCTGTAGTTGCTTGTAAGTCTATTAACTTCGACCTCATGTCCGAAAGCGAACGTGAAGCCGTCGAGTTTGCTTACCAAAACTTCCTCAACTCCTTAACCTTCACTGTTCAAATCCTAATTCGCTCCCAGCGCGTCGATATTGCACCATATATCGATCGTTTGCTTGATCTTCGCCGCAAGAATGACAATATGCTTCTCGGCGTTTTGATGGACGATTATATCGCCTTCATCGACGAGCTCTCCAAGGAAGCAAACATTATGGATAAGTCGTTCTTTGTCGTTATCCCTTACTATACGACAAAAGAAGCCGAGAAAGCCCTCGAGCAATCCAAGAACTTCTTCAAAACCTTCACAAAAGACAAAACTCCGCCGGTTACTCGCATCGATCGTGCCACCTACGACAAGGCTGTCACCGAGATGAACAACCGCACTGAAGCCGTCATTTCTGGATTATTCCAAATCGGCATCCAATCCGTCCGCCTCAATACAAAGGAACTCGGTCAACTCTACTATAACTTTAATAATCCAGACACTGCCGTCCGCGAACCACTCGGAGACTTTAATAAACTCGCACACCTCTACGTAAAGAAGGGAACACGCGATTCAGGGGAGGAGCAATAATATGGCAAAGAAACAGAAACAACTCAGCGCCGCAGATATCGCTGCGCAAGCTCAGCTTCAAGAAGAAGTTGAAATTCAGCGCGCGTTTGAAACCGGTATTACTACGCTTCGCGATCTTATCTCGCCTTCAAGCCTCGAATTTCAGACCGACCATTTCCGCATTGGCACAAAATATGGACGCACAATCTATATCTATGGCTACCCACGTGAACTCTATACTGGTTGGCTTAGCTCGATCATCAACATGGATGAAGTTCTGGATGTATCAATGTATATTTATCCAGCCGATTCTGCTGTCATTATGAAAAACCTCACTAAAAAGGTTACTCAGCTCGAAGCGTCCATGGATATTAATAGCGAAAAAGGCAAAGTCCGTGACCCTGAGCTTGAAGCTGCCATCTCCGATGCTGAGGAACTCCGCGATCAGCTTCAGGTCGGCGCCGAACGCTTCTTCCGTTATGCGCTCTATATTACTATCTACGCAGATTCGCTCGATGAGCTTCAGTTTGTCCAGCACAAAATCGAAAATATCTTCGGTCAGCAAATGGTCTACACCAAGGTCGCCAGTTCGCAGCAAGAGCAGGGCATGAATAGTACGATGCCGCAGTGTAGCGATCAGCTCCAAATCCGCCGCAACATGAATACAGGCGCTATCTCGACGAGCTTTCCATTCACTTCCGCAGACCTTACGCAGGAAAAAGGCATTCTTTACGGCATCAACATGCACAACAACGGCCTTGTAATTTTCGATCGCTTCTCCCTAGAAAATGCTAACATGGTCGTCTTCGCAAAATCTGGTGCAGGTAAATCCTATACTGTTAAGCTCGAAGCGCTTCGTTCAATGATGGTCGGAACCGAGGTCCTCATTATCGACCCAGAAAACGAGTATCAGAAACTTGCTGATGCCGTTGGCGGCTCCTATATTCGCCTTAGCCTCAACTCCGACGTCCGCATTAATCCATTCGACCTTCCAAAAGTTGTCGATGCCGAAGATGCCAATGACGCACTCCGCGCTAATCTCGTTACGCTACATGGCCTCTTCCGCCTCATGCTTGGCGGTGGCGTTCTCAGCCCAAATGAAGAAGCGGATCTTGACCAAGCACTTATTGATACTTATGCTCGTGTTGGTATTACGAGCGATCCACTCACTCATACTGCACCTCCTCCAACCATCATTAATCTTTATGATACTCTCGAGCATATGGGCGGTACTGGTCACAGTCTCGCACAGCGCCTCCGTAAATATACGACTGGTACATTCGCAGGTATCTTCTCTCAACAATCGAATATCGAAATTAATAACCAGATGGTCGTCTTTAATATTCGCGACCTCGAGGACGAATTGCGCCCAGTTGCAATGTATATCGTCTTGAACCATATTTGGAATATTACTCGCGCCGATCAACGCAAACGTATGCTCATCGTTGATGAGGCCTGGCAGCTAATGAAATACGAAGATTCAGCAAGCTTCCTCTTTAGCCTCGCAAAACGCGCCCGTAAATATTATCTCGGCCTTACAACAATTACACAGGATGTTGAAGATTTCATGTCATCAAAGATGGGTCGCGCAATTGTTTCAAACTCATCCATGCAGCTACTTCTTAAACAATCCGCCTCTGCGGTCGACGTCTTGTCTGACGTTTTCAAACTTACAAACGAAGAGCGCAAACGTCTTTCAAGCTTCCCAGTCGGTCAAGGTCTCTTCTTTGCTGGCCAAAACCACGTCCATATTTCTATTGTCGCCAGCAATACTGAAGACGCCCTTATTACCACTAATCCAGGTGGCCAATAATCAAAGCCCTTATCGTCGACATTTACGCCTAATTATTATATAATTATGGTGATATGTCAGCCGACGAAACAGGTCAAAAATATCGGCAAGCACACGATCCATATAATGATATGGAAGAGGCGGTTATTCGCCCAGCAAACATTGCTCGCCAAGAGCTTTCTGATGCCGAAGAAAATGCCGTAAAGCAGCCAAGTGCTAGCTCTAATTCTGATCGCTCATCTTCGTCTGACAACTCCAGAAATTATCAACGCCCATCCGACCGCGCCATCAATGCGCTGAATACTTTCGAGAAGAATCAGCTTAGCCACACTTTCCGCAATTCTGTTCGAGGCAACAACCGCAAATCATCTTCAAAAGTAACTACCAAAAACCAAAAAGGAGGATTTCTAAAACGACGTCTCGCCCCAATTAGCTTAATTGCTTCGCTTCTTATTGGTGGCGGCGCCTTTTTCTACTTCACTCAATCATTTCTAGGCCCTCATCTTTCTAGCCTTTATACGAGTGCAACCGACATCCAATTCACTTCATACAATTCACGCAATCAGCGCATCTTTAAATACATGCTCGACGGCGGCGATCAGGTAAAAATTAGTAAATTCTCCAAAAAATACACAACTTTTTCTCCATATCTACAAAACCGACTCAAGAAAAACGGCATTGAGGTAGGCAAGATTGATGCTGATGGAAATTTTAAGTCAGGCTCGTTAGTTTCCACTTCAAAAACCGTCCTCAAATATAATGACGAAATAATCGACGCAAACTCTTTCCAAAACAAATTCGCTAGCGATGCTAATTTTCGCGACGCCTATTATAAGGCAAAACGCGGGCGCATCGCCGGATTCTTTGATGATTCCGCCGACTATTTTTACAAAAAGAAGGGCGCCACTCGTGATATTTTTGATAAATATCAATCTACCGGCGACGCCGAAGCAGACAAACAAAATTTCCAAGATATTGTTTCCGATCGCGTAACTGGCACCGAAGCCGACATTAACACTGTTAGTCATACCAAAGACGAAGACGGGAACGATTCTGCCGCAAAAAATGGCGATGACGTTCAAACGAAAAACATCGTCGGCGACACCCCAGAAGCAAAAGCCCGCACAATGGTTAATAATATTGCAGGTAAAGTTTCTAATGCGGGCGTCCCAATCTGCTCCGCGCTCCGCATCGCAAACATGGCAGCTGTCACCGTATCAGCCTATCAAATCTTTCAATCAATTTCTTATTTCTTAAGTCTCATGGAACCAATCAGCAAAATGATGGCCGGAGAAGGGGATACTTCCGCCGTTAACGAAACACTTAACTTCCTTACTACCGAAACAAACAATGATGTTCAATACGTTGATTCTAGCGGCTCATCAACCACGAAAAGCGTTTATGGCTCACCCCTTCAATCGAGTGGCGCAAAATTAGTGCTTGGCGATACTCCATCATCATCCGAAGAAGTCGCTCCATATTCAATTAAAAACATCACTCGCGCCGCAACTACCATCGCAGTCAGTACTGGCGCAACCAACACAGTCTGCGACGGCGTAATGGCTGCTTCAGCTGTTATGTCACTCGCCTCGAACGCGGTTCCTGGTGGCACCCTCGCAAAATTTGTTGTTAGCGCCGTCGCTCAAACCGTTGGCGGTATTGCGCTTACCGGAATTGTTGCCGCAGTCGTTAATACCATCATTCCATATGTTGCAAAAATGTTTGCCAATAATCTCTTCGAAAACTACACTGGTATTCCTGCCGGCGAGCAGTTTACTCAAGGCGCCGCAAGCTCCAACTTTAAACTTGCCACCCAATCAAGCGCTTACATGCCCGCTTCCGAAGATTACATAAAAGAACAGAATCGCCAAACCACCGTCGCTCTTGCCCAAGAAGCCGAAGTAGACCGCAGCAACCACGGCCCATTTGATGCCTCCAATCGCCACACTTTCCTCGGTTCGCTTTTAACTAAATTCGCATTCCTTTCTCATTCAAACGGAATACTGAGTCAGGTATCAAACTTCGCAACCACTTTAACCAACTCTCTAAATATCTTCAATCCAGCCGCCTCCGCCTATGACGAAGAAATATCCTATACTTCAAATTACAGCGATTGTACTAATGCGCTTTCCGATACAGTCTGCGAAATGTATGACCAAGAAATTGTAGCTATGGATTATTCAACTATCGACTTAAGTCCAGATGATCCAACCTATGTTTCTGTCATTGAGCCAAATCTTGACGACAACGGCGACATCAGAGAAGATTCAGAACTAGCAAAATTCATTAATGTTTGTACGGAGCGTGAGTCTCCATGGGGCGTAGTAGATGCTGGCATCATGAACGCTCTTCAAACCGATCTCGGAATCGTCGGGAATAATCTCCCAATCATTAACGATGCAATCGATATTATTAACGCCGCAGAGGATATCGCAAACAGGCCTTGGGGAACTGGTGAAAACTGTAAAATGTCGAAAGAAAACCCTCGTTGGGATACAGAATTCAAATACTATCAACGCTACATTGAAGACATGCGCATTATTAGTGGCATGGATGACGAAGAAGATTCTAATCCGGTCCTCGCTTATAAAAATAACTATTATGATAAACACCCACTTGATAACTCTTTCACTGGCACGCTTGCACGTATTTCTGGCCAATCTAAGGACGATATCGCATTCTTAATGGAATACGTCAATTATTCTACAAAAATCGCAAACTACAACCCATCCACTCGCTTATCATTTATAGGACAATCTGAGGCAAAACATATTTCCTTCACCGAAGAAACAATGCCAGAAGCCATCGCATTCGTTGCTAAACAGCCAGAATTATTTATCGATCGAAGGAACTATACTGTATGAAAAAAATAATTATCAGCTTCTTTGCCGCTCTCATGTTTTGTCAGCCGGTTTTTGCCACAATTCCAAGCGATAATATTCTCGATTATTTCGACAAAAACGGTATTTACTATTACAACCCCGACGGCAGCAACGATCTCTGCAATTCGTCAGCCACTACCTTGGCCGGCTCCGATGTTCCTGAAAAAATTTGGAATTTCTACATTAGTGAAGGCTTTACTGATGCCCAAGTGGCCGGCATTCTCGGAAATGGCATGGCAGAAACCGGAAACGAACCAACCCGCGCAAGCAACTCTACTTATTGGGGTCTCTTCCAATGGAGCTATGGTCGCAAAGAAAAACTCTTCGCAAAATTCCGCGAAGCCGGACTCGAGAAATACACCTCTTCTGAATATTGGGGCGTTGGCGGCTATAAGAAAATTCCAGAAGCCGACCTCGATAATCTCCTTAGAATTGAGTTAGAAGATACCCTTACTGATAATTTATTTGATTGGCAAGGTGAATTAAAGAAACAAAACCAACCTGAAGCTGCTGCAGAAGTATTTCTAACACTATTTGAACGCGCCGTCGGCGGCTCTGATACGATCATTTATTACGCACCATTTGTCGGTGTAAAATACCAAGCCGCAAGCAAGCGCCGCGAATACGCACGCGAGTATTACGACAAATACTCTGGAAAAGGAACCGTTTCTAGCGGTAGTACAAATGCTGCCGAAAATGGTAAAAATTTGAGCATTATTGGCGACTCTATTACTTATGGATCCACAATCCAAATTCTCGAAAAATTCTCAGATTTATCCTCTGACAATATTAATGCTAAAAATGGTCGCTCTTGGAAAGAGGGAATTGAAATTGCTAAATCCACAAACCTAAAAGATAATGTAATTTTTGCGCTTGGAACTAACTCCCGGGATTTAACTGATGCTCAAATTAGTGATGCTATAAACGCAATTGGCACAAACAAGAAAATCGTTTTCGTTACTAATTACAGCAAATCAAATAGCGAAACCTACGATAGTAATAATGAAAAATTCCTCAGCTTTGCAAAGAAAAACTCAAATATTATCGTAGCGGACTGGAAAAATACTGTTAATAAAAATCCAGACACTTATATGGCCGACGACGTCCATCCAAACGATGCCGGTAAAACTCTTTTTGCCGAAACTCTCTATGACGCAATTAATAGTAATACTAACGAAAATGGCTGTAGTGTAAGCGGAGAATTCACTTCGCTCGTCAAAGCCTACGCTTGGCCAGAATACCACAAAGCCCCATTTACTAATCGTATGCCTGATTACGCCGAAGCAGTTACAACTTCAATTAGCGAAGGCCGATACGTTGGCGGTTCCATTAATGGCGTCCCAGGTATTGACTGCGGCGGCTTCGTTACGATTCTCGCTCAAAATTCCGGACTTGCCTCCGATTATAACGACACAAAAGGTAACACTGATACTCAAGAAAGCTGGGTAAAAAGCCATAACTGGACACTTCTAAACTCATCAACATCAACGCCAGTTGACACCAGCATTCTCCAAGCTGGCGATGTCGCTTTCACTAACGGACACACCTTTATTTATGTCGGAGAAATTGAAGGCTTTGATTCGAATATCGCATCCGCATCCTACGGCAACAGTTCCGCTCGCGCACCTATGGCAGGACACGAAAGTTTAATTTCCGGTAATGGTACTACCGTTCGCTGGTATCGTAAACCAGATTTTTCAACTAATAACGGTACTTCATATAAAACAAATTTAGAGAATAAAGTCTATGGCAAATAAGAAAAAGAGTTTTCCAAAAAATTTAAAAATTAGAATTGCTCTAGTAGCCAGTCTTCTCGCAATTATTATCATCTATTCAGTCGCCACACTAATTTATCGAGCAGGGAAAACCAGAGTATTTATCCAGATAGCTCCAAATGACGCCGTCATAACATTAAACGACACTCGTGTTGGTAATAAAAGCGAGTGTTGGCTCACTCCGGGGAATTATCACCTCGTCGCCACGAGTAACGAACATCTTGCGGTTTACGAACGAGATTTTGAAGTTAAAAACGAATCATTAAAAATTTATGCCACTCTTAGTGCTATTGATGATGAAGGAAAAGATTTCATCGAAAAACATCGCCAAGAATACGCTGTAGTTGAAGGCTTAATTGGCGACCAGTTAAATAGCGAGGGCGAAAAGGAACGCGAAGCAAACCCTATTCTTAATCATCTTCCAATTAATAACTCGCTTTATTCGATTAGCTATGAATATGACAATAATAATCAATTAATAATCAATATAAAGTCCGAACTAAAATATCTCGATGTTGCTGTAGAAAAATTAAAAACCTTCAAAGATGTAAGTATTAGCTCTCTAAACATCGTTTTCCACAGTAAAAATACTTTTGAACAATTTAATGACAACGATAATTCAGACATAATCCAATTCATTAAAACCGCCTACAATTTACCTAATAATTACAAAATAAATGAAATTAAACAGTTAAATGACTATTATTACACGACGGTATATATTGATGACTATAATAATAACCTCCAATATGCTCACTACCGAATTATTCTGAAACAAAAAGGCGAGAGCTGGGAAGTGATCTCAAGCCCTCAACCAATCCTCACTACTTTTAATACACCAAACGTCGCTAAAGATATTCTCGATATTATAAATTCATATTAGCCGTCATATTAGTAGGGATATTCGTACTTGTTATGATCATCTGATAATTGCGGAAATTTTTCACGAGATGTTTTTGGCGCATTTCATCCAACTCAGAAAAAATATCATCAAGCAAAACTACTGGCGCTTTTCCAGTTTCACTCTCTAGAATTTCCGCCTCAATAAACTTCAGTGCGAGAATTATACTTCGCATCTCACCGCGCGACGCCGAACCATCCGCATCATTTCCATTAAAACAGAATTTATAATCATCCCGATGCGCGCCAAAAGTCGTATAACCAAGAATTCTATCCCGCTCAAAATTTCTATTTAATTCAGCTAAATATTTGTTTTCATCAACTTTTTCACCAGTATATTCGATTCTACATTCATCGTTATTTTTTGCAATTTCTCGATAATTATTCGACATTTTCTGGTTAATCTTATCGATTATATCTATTCTTATCTTCTTTAATTCTGATCCGTATTGAGCGCATAATACATCCCACGAAAACAAATCATCCCGCGATAATTCTTCCTGTTTTAATAAATCATTTCTTTGCTTAATTGCTTTATTATAACGACTAAGAGCAACCGAATAATTATTATTAATCTGTTTAAACAATTCATCAAAATAATCCCTTCTCCTCGACGGAGAAGATTCAATTAAATAAATATTATTTGGCTCAAATAATACCACCGGATAACGATCTTTTTTAGGTAGTCGAATTGATTTTTTACCGTCTATTTCAAAACTCTTTTTATCGTTCTTAGCATCATACCTAATAATCACTTTTTTTGCGTCATATAAGTCAATTTCCGCCCTATAAAAATCACTTTCATGCAACACAATATCACGATCAACCGCTCGAAAGCTTTTTCCGCGCAAGGCTAAATAAATCGCCTCTAATACTGAAGTTTTTCCGCTGCCGTTTTCGCCAATTATTAGTGTCGTCGGGCGATTACAATCAAGCTCAAAAACATCATGACAACGATAATTATTTAACTTAATTTTTTGAATAATATTCATTAGCTCTTGAGCGGCATAATAATATGCGTATAATCATCATTTTTAATATTCTTAATTACAACCGGCGACAGTTTTCCAGAGAAGCAAAACTCCACCTCATCCTCAGTCGTCGCATTCAGAGCATCAAGTAAATATCGCGAATTTAACGTAACTTTACTATCTTCTTTAACTTCCGCTTCCATTGCAGCCGAGTTTTCTCCTAGTTCACTCGCTACTGCCGAGATACTAAAGCTTCCTTCATCTTTCTTCGCTTCACACACCACCGAACCATTCGACTCACGCGCAAACAATGCCGCAACTTTTGTCATTCTAATAAGTTCAGCCTTATTCAACTTTACATTCGTCTTATCATTTTTTGGAATCAATTGTCTATAATCAGGGAAGCTTGCATCAATTAGTTTAGAAGTAACTTCAATTTCTCCCATTCTAAATTGAATTTGAGAATCAATAATCATTACTTCTATTTCTTCTATACTATCTGAAATCGAACTCAAAACTTCACGTAACGCAGCAGTCGGAATAATTGCTTTAATTTCACTTTTTACATTATCCACAAACTTTTTATCCGCTAAACGATAACCATCAGTTGCAGCGATATATAGTGAATTTTCA
The DNA here is from genome assembly GCA_946411935.1 of uncultured Candidatus Saccharibacteria bacterium. GTDB lineage: Bacteria > Patescibacteriota > Saccharimonadia > Saccharimonadales > Saccharimonadaceae > UBA2834. The sequence goes on from CAMKFS010000001.1 coordinate 16,933, forward strand.
AAAGTATTAAAGAATACACCGGTAAGGGCAGGGCGAGTCGTATCATTACTTGCTGCAATAATTACCTGATTAACTGATTCTTTAAAAATTTCAGTAGGAATCTTGAATGCTACCGCATTATTTTCATCAATTGTTGGAAGTTCTGGAAAATCATCAGCCAAAATACCATTAATAATAGATTTATATTTTCCAGCCGAAATAGTTAATTTTTCACCATCCACTTTCAAACTAACTGTTTCTTTTGGAAGATTAGAGATAAAATCTGCTAATAATCTTGCTGGAACAGTAATAGTTCCTTCTTTTATTACTTTCGCATTAACAAATTCTACTGTAGCTAATTCTAAATTTGTCGCAGTTAAAACTAATTGTTTACCTTCTGCTCTTAATAGAACATTACTTAGAATTGGTAAGCCCGCTTTTGTACTTGCTGCTACACGACTCACTATACTTAGTGCTTTTGCGAGTCTTTCTTGTAAAACCTCAACTTCCATTTTTCCTCCTTTTTAGAAATTCCTTATATAAATAGTAATAGTAGTAGATCTATGTGGAAAACGTGTAAAACTTTCATTTAATAGATAAAAAAATGAATTAATGTATGTTAAAAATAGTTGCGAAAAACTACTCAAAACTCGCTTAAAATTAACATGGCTGTAGAACTTATTCACAGTTTTATTTTTATCCACATTCAATATTAACGATTTTTGCCCACACTTTTTTACATTATTATTAACAATTTTTCCACAACTAAGCATAAATCTTACCCTTTAATTCGGAAACTTGTTCACGGAGAGCGAAATCCTCTTTTAATCTCTTATCTACCATATTTATACCGTGGATAACTGTTGAGTGATCTTTGCTTAATTCTCTTCCAATCTTTGTAGTGCTAAGACCTAACTCTTTATTCATAAGATACATCGCTACTTGGCGCGCATTTTTGATATCTTTTATGCGGCTTTTTCCGAGAATATCTTTTGAATTTAGATTATAATATTTAGCTACTTTATCTATTACGTGCTTTAGGGAAATATGACGAGTGCTACTTTGGGCAATAGGTGTCATCTGATCTATAACTTCACTAGTAGAAACATGATTCATTTCGGCTAGGAGAAGAATACGGTTTAAGGCGCCTTCTAGATCGCGAATATTAGTATTGAAGTTTTCTGCAAGATATTCAACGGTAGTGTTATCGATTTCTCCACCAAGTATTTCGGTTTTTGCTTTAAGAATTGCGCAACGTGTCTCGAAGTCTGGCAATTGAATATCGATTGCAACACCCATCGTTAAGCGACTAGCTAGACGAGTATCCATTTCTTTAATTTCATTTGGTAAGCGATCGGAGGCAACAATTACCTGCTTACCGTTTTCATAGAGCTCATTAAAAGTATGGAAAAATTCGCTCTGAGAAGCATCTTTTCCTTGGATGAATTGAAAATCATCCACAATTAATACATCGAGCTTGCGATATTTATCTTGGAATCCATCTTTCTTTGTGCGCATTGCAGTAACAAAGTCGTGATAAAATTCCTCGACTGTTACATAAAGAATCTTAAACTCTGGGTGCAATTCCTGTAATTTATTACCGATTGCTTGAATAAGGTGAGTTTTACCAAAACCAGATCCACCATAAAGAAAGAATGGGTTATAACGCATGCCTGGCATCTCGATAATAGAGTGAGCGGCGCTGACTGCTAAATCATTATTACTACCAACGACGTAATTGTCTAGAGTATAGCGAGGATTAAGCTTATTTTTATTCGCTGAAAAAACAGGCGTAGGCATACCTCGATCAATGAAAGGCTGAGCAGTGGAGGTAGTTGATGTGGCATTATTGCTGCCAGGTAGAATTTCCACTGGCCTACGTACTACAGAATTAGACTGATTGTCGGCGACGATAATCTTATAATCCTCACAATCATAGCCTGCTGCTTTTAATGCGGCGAGCACCTTGCTCCGATACTTTTTATCCACAGTAGACTGAGCAAAAGTGTTCTTTACTGAAAAAGTTACAATTCCATCTTTTTCGGAGACGAACTTTGTATCGACGAAATAAGTATTGAAGGCCATATCAGTGACATTGCTTTTAATTTCATCTAAAACAGTTTGCCACTTATTTAACATCACTTCTGACCTCCTTTCTAGGCTTTATTATACAAAGTTTTCCACAATTTTGGCAGTCTAATACAAATTTTAAAATATTTTCTAATAGTTGAAATGCGATAACAGAGTAGATTTTTCCACAACTAAAAAGTCGATAGGGAAGCGGCCTGTGGAAAAATAGTTGAAAAATCCACTAAAAAATAGTAAAATAGACATAATTCTTTATATAAAACAATAATTAGAAAGTCAGGATTATATTTATGCCAAAGCGTACTTATCAGCCACACAAGCGCCAACGCAAAGTTGAGCACGGTTTTCGCAAACGCAACGCTACGGTCAGCGGCCGCAAGGTTCTCGCTCGTCGTCGCATTAAGGGTCGCGCACGCCTTAGCGCTTAATTAGATGCTATCGAAGAAGTATCGTTTTCATTCACGTGGTGGGGTGCGATACACCTATCAGCACGGTAAAACAATCAGGGATTCAAAAATATCCCTGGTTTTTGCAGTTAATAATCGCAACCATCAACGCTATGCGATTGTTGTAAGTAAGAAAATTTTAAAATCCGCTGTTGGTAGGAACCGTATCCGCCGCCGCGTCTATGAGGCAATTCGAGCTGAGCTTCCAAATATCCAGAAGCCAGTGGATTGTATTTTTATTATTAATACGAAAGAAATCGCCCAAATCGACTTCAAGGAGCTTCGCACTATAATCCACGATTTACTTATCGAGGCAAAAATAATATAATACATCTTATTAGGAGTGTGTAAAAAATATGTTTGATCTTATAGATATGCTTATTGTGCGCCCGATCGTAAATATCTTTTTTGCGATTTACTCTGTAGTTGGCGACTTTGGTATAGCAATTATTCTATTTGTTATTATCGTTAAAATTCTAATGTGGCCTATGATGAAACGTCAGCTTCATCAGACGCGCATTATGAAGGAAATTCAACCGGAACTTGCCGAGATTAAAAAGCGCTGCAAGGGTAATCGTCAGCTCGAATCTCTCCAGATGATGGACTTATATAAGCGCAAGAATGTGAAGCCATTCCGTTCGATGCTTAGTATTTTAATTCAGCTCCCACTCTTTATTAGCCTCTTTACCGCTATTAATGTTGTTGCCCGCCCACGCGAGAATTATAACGTCGACCACTCTGCTTACTCTTTCGTAAAGCAAATTCCTCGCGTTAATGATCTTATTGGTACGCAGAATAAATATCTTGAAGAAGTTAAAAACTACAATGAGAAAAAAGACGAAGAGAAGGGTGATGCTCCAGTTTACGAATTTCAGCCTAAGCTAGTTGGATTAGTTGACTTATCTACTACCGCTGGCTTTACGTCTAAGAGTTCTATAGTAATTCTCGTATTAGCGCTTCTATCTGCTGCTACTCAATTTATTATGTCTCGTCAGCAAGATCCTTCTCGTCAAAAAGGGAAGAAGAAGCGTACTTTCCGCGATATTATGAAAGACGCCGCCTCTGGTAAGGAAGCTGATCAGAGCGAAATTAATGCCGTTGCGCAGGGCCAAATGACCTGGATGATGCCATTAATGATGTTGATGATTATGATTAATCTTCCGGGCGCCCTCGTGCTTTACTACTTCCTTAATAATCTTATTACTGTCGGTCTTCAAAAATATATTCTTAGCCGCGACTATACTGAAATGGAGGCTGCTGCCGATAAGCGTATCCTGAAAGAGCTCAAAGAAGCCCAGGAGGCTGTCATCGTAGAGGATAAAACTGAACCAAAGAAAGCTACGCATTACGCGTCTAATAAAAATAAAAAAGAAGACAAAAATGTCCACATTACACGCATCTCCGCTTCTAATAAAAAGAAAAGGAGATAATATATGAATACAGACGAATCAATCCGCTTCGCGACGAAGTATCTTGAGGATTTGCTCTCATTCTTTGGTATTAACGTAGCAGTCTACTCGACAATCGAGGATGACGTTATTCAGCTTTCAATCCCATCAACGAGCATGAATTCGCTCCTAATTGGCAAGAACGCAAATAATCTTCGCGCTCTCCAGCATGTCGTTATGATGACTTTGATTGCTCGTAATGCAGAAGTTACTCGTGTGAATATTGATATTGCTGATTACAAGCGTCAGCGCGCTGATAAGATTGAGCGCCAGGCAGAGCAGTGGGTCCAGGAAGTTCGCCGTACTGGTAAAGAAAAGGTGCTTGACCTAAACGCTGCTGATCGTCGTGTTGTTCATCGCTTCGCACAGGACTATTCAGACATCGAGACCTTTAGTAAGGGCGAAGGTCGTGAACGACGTCTCCATATTGTCCGTAAAGACCTTCCAGAAGACGAATAATTTCAACAAGAATCCGGCTCTAAAAAGCCGGTTTTTTGTTGCCCGAACATAACGCCACCTCTGTAAAACCGAACATGTTCGGTTGATTATCTGAAAAACCATGATAAAACTAATCCCCAGCCTGTGTAAAACTCCACCAGTTTTAAACCATAAATATATAATCAAAAATATGAAAGTCAAATTATTCAATTAGTACTCTTGAGCCTAAAATGTTAAAATATAACAATGAGTGCTAAATCTATAGATGGGCTTCAAAGAAGAACTGCAGTCAAAAAACCTTCTACCCCAAAGAAGATTGTTGTCCGCCGTGCTTCCTCTGCGCCAGTTAAGAAGAAACCGGCCGTCAAAAAAATTGCCGTTTCCTCTCCGAAACGCAAGCGCAGTCTAGAAGTCCCAGATAAGAAAAAAGACCTCAAGGATTTAATTGCAGAAAATGAAGCTCTTGAGGCGAAGACCGCCGAAAAAGAACTTAAAGACCATAAAGAAGAGGCTGTAAAAGAATTTCTAGAGGAAGTAAAGGATTCTGATCCTACCGATCTAGCTGAACTTCCGAAAAAGGAGAAAATGAAAGAAAAGCCTAAAAAAGAGAAAAAAGAGAAAAAGCCAAAAAAGAAGCATAAAGTCCTCCGCAGAGTGCTTTTGATTTTCTTCTTACTAATTCTTGCTGGTGGCGCTGCGGTATATCTTTATCTCAATGATTTTGTTGCTAAGGTTACTGATGGCGGAAATTTATTAGGCTTCCTCTTCTCAGACCCAGACACGCCACTTAAGAAGGACGCGCAAGGTCGTACTAATATTATTATCTTCGGAACAGAAGGTTTTAATATGGATGATCCGAACTACGATGGCGGTTTTCTTACTGACTCTATGATGCTTTTGAGTATTGACCAGGATTCTGGCGACGCGAAGGCTATTAGTCTACCGCGCGACTTGAAGGCTAACTTTACCTGTACAGGCACGGGGAAGTTTAACGAAATCTACTTCTGTGAATATTCGAAGAATGACGGTTCTGAAGCGAGCCGCAAGGAGCACGAGACTAGCGCTGCTAATAAGCTCGGAGAGGCTTTCACGGAAGTGCTCGGCGTTGATGTTCATTATCATGTTCACGCTAACTGGGCGGCGGTGATTGGAATTGTTGATGCGATTGGCGGTATTGATGTTGTCTTTACGCACGAGGGGCAGACTTGGGATGGCGATGAAACAACAATCGAGACTACTAGCAAGAAAGGGCTGCGCGACGTAAACTCTCAGGGTAAGGTTTATATTGACTATCCGAACGGTGAAGTAATTCATCTTGATGGCACTAAAGCGCTTGGTGTTGCGCGTGTTCGTAATGCATATGGCGGTTACGGTGCTTCTAACGGTAACTTTAATCGCGAAGTATTCCAACAACGTATTCTCGAGGCAATCGTGAAAAAAGCGAAGAGCAAAAATCTCACTAGTGACCTTGTTGCTGTGATGAAGATTAAGGACACTATTGGCGATAATCTCCGCACTGATTTTAAAGATAACGAAATTAAAACAGCCCTTAAGGTTGCCGGAAATGTAGATTTTACTAATCTCGAAACAATTTCACTCTATTCTACTGACGATAAGCCAGCCGCTCTTCTTCGGACTGGTATGGTTAATGGTATTTCCTACGTTATTCCAACTGCTGGTGTAGGCAATTATGCGAATATTAAGAGTTATATTAAGCGAAAGCTTAGCGCAGAGGCCTTTACCTCTGAAAACGCTCAAATTGTAGTTTTAAATGGCACTTCCGCGTATGGCATAGCTGCTAAGGAGAAAACAGAGCTCGAGGATGGCGGTTATATTGTTAGCTCGACCGCCAATGCTCCTGCCGATCAATCGGGTTTTGACGGTGTTCGAATTTATCAGAAGAACACAAAGATGACTCAAACTGCCGAGGCGCTCAAGAAATTTTATAATACCGATATTAGTACAGAAGTACCGGATAGCCTCAAGAACCAGGCGGCTGACTTTATCGTTATTATTGGCAATGGCTTCTCGCATAAGTAAATATTTACTAGAGATGGTATAATAATATCAAGATGAAGCATTATTATACTGATGGTTCTGCCTCCCCGAATCCTGGCCCAGGCGGTTTCGCAGTGATTGATATTGATGCAAAACAGCCTGCAGCTCTTGGCCGCGAGGCTGATTCTACTAATATCCGCATGGAAGCAATGGCTCTAATTGCTGCTTATAAAATCGCCGAGTCGGGTGATCAAATTTCTACAGACTCTGAGTTTTGGGTGAACGTTGTTACGAAATGGGCTGCCGGTTGGAAGGCAAATGGCTGGACGAAGAAAAGCGGTCCAATTAAAAACCTCGAATTAGTCAAAGAGCTCTATGAATTATATCTATCGAAGCCAGACGTGAAGCTTTCGTGGACGCGTGGTCATGTTGGGACAGAAGGTAATGAACTCGCCGACGAGTGGGCAAATAAAGCGCGACAGGGCGCAGAAATATAGGAGGTCAATATGAAAAAGACCATCATCAAAATGAAGCTCAGCTCCAGAGCGGATTTTATTGAAACTTTAAATGAAATAGAATTCAATTTTTCTCCGCCTTATTGGCAGCATGATCGCGTTTTTGTGCCGAAACGTTTTGCGAGGGATAAAGCGATGCCTCGCCTTAGCCTCCGCACGATCGTAAAAGATCCTGAAAAGAAGGCTACCTACGCACTTGTTATGCGCCGCCACTTTGAGGATGATAAATTCGATCTCGTAAACGCTACGGTCGTCAAAGATTATTCTGAAACCGCCCACATTCTTTATCAGCTTGGTTACGAACTTCGCTATGAAGTGAGTCGCCGCCGCGAAGAGCTACGTATGGGCGAATCGGTAAGTGTTTATATCGATAAGATTGATGGTTTGCCGGGCTATTATGCTCGTATTGAATCGGATTTATCTGACAAAGATGATCCAGCCGAGGCTTATAATGATATTCTCGACACTTTTAAGGTGCTTCGCGTAAACGGTCGTCCGATTAATGAAACCTACGGCGAAATTCTCGAATCATCAAAAAGCAACCCAATAGAGAAGATAAGCTAAAAAATAACCGCCTATCAGGCGGTTATTTAGTTGCAGATGTTTATTTTTCTGCCTTCTTAGCAGTAGTTTTCTTTGCGGTAGTAGCTTTTGCTGCAGGTTTTTTAGCAGCTGGCTTCTTTGCTGCGGTAGTCTTTTTAGCGGCAGTAGCTTTAGTAGCGGTCTTAGCAGCTGGCTTCTTTTCAGCTGTTTTTGGAGCAGCTTTCTTAGCGCCAGTATTCTTAACACCAGCGGCCTTTGCGAAGACTGCGAGTTTTGCCTTGCGGCGGCTTGCAGTATTCTTCTTTAGTAGGCCCTTCTTGACAGCTTTGTCGTATTCGGACTGAACTTTTTTCATATTTTCAGCAGTTGGCTTATTGTGAAACTCTTTAAGAGCAGCACGAATAGTCTTCTTAATCTGCTGGTTGTTGCTGCGGCGCTTAACAGATTGACGAGCCGCCTTTTTTGCGGATTTGATAATCGGCATTTAATTCTTCCTTAAAATTATTATTTACAATTCCCATTATTATAGTCTATTTTTAAGAAATTGTAAAGAGTCATAAGATAGACTTGTAATTTTAACTAGCTTATGCTAAACTATAACCAAATTAGGTCAAAAATAAACAAAGAAAAACAAAAATGCCAGATAATAAATCTCAGCCGAAACCGGCTGCTTCAAAGAACAATCCAAATATAATTACTCAAGTTGCCGATAGGGTAAAAGAAAGCGAGAATGTTTTAGTCGCTCTTTCGAAGAACCCTACCGTCGACGAGCTTTCCGCTGCTCTTGGTTTAACTTTTATTCTCGATAGACTTGGCAAACATGCGACTGCAATTTTCTCTGGCGATGTTCCGAATGCAATCGAATTCCTCGAACCAGAAAAAACTTTTGAGTCCAATACGAATAGTCTTCAGGATTTCATAATTGCACTCAATAAAGAGAAGGCTGACCACCTCCGCTATAAAGTTGAAGGCGATTTTGTTAAAGTTTTTATTACTCCGTATAAGACTACGCTCGATGAAAAAGATCTTGAGTTTAGTCATGGCGATTTTAATGTTGACCTAATAATTGCAATTAATGTTCACGCAGAGAATGATTTGGACTCTGCGCTCGCGGAATATGGCAAAATCAAACACGATGCTAGCTCAATTAACATTTCCGCCGAGGCTCCTGGCAAATTCGCTGACTTAGAGTGGGGAAATCCTAATGCCTCCTCTGTCTCTGAAATGGTAGCCGACTTGGCAGATATTCTGAGCGATGATAATTCTGAGGAAAAACTTGTCGACAAATCTACTGCTACCGCTTTGCTTGCAGGTATTGTTGCGGCAACTAACCGCTTCTCGAATGAGCATACTAGCGCCGAGACGATGTCTGTCGCATCTGAACTAATGTCAGAAGGTGCCGATCAACAGCTCATTTCCTCTAGTATTCCTGTCGATATCCTCACTAAGGGAACCGTCGATATGAACGACGAATTAGCTGAAGCTGAGGAAGAGCCAAAAGAAGAGCCAAAGAAGAGCGAGCAGTCAGTTAAAGAAAAAGATCCAACCGAATTAGACATTCATCGCGGGGAAGAGGAAGAAGAATCTGCAGAGGAGCAAGAATCCGAAGAAGAAAAGACGGCCGCAAAAAAACCAGATAATGTCCCAGATTTGCCTCAGCCAGAACCATCTCCAGTTGAACCAGAAGATGAAACTCCGACTGCGCAAGCCGAAGCTCAAGCAATCGAATCTACTGCTGTTCCGGCCCCAGCCGATGCTGAGCCAGTAGAAATTCCTACTCCAGAGCTTGAACCTCTCGCTGCTCCGATTATTCCAGAAAAACCGAAGCTTCCTGACATGGAGCCTAATATCCCATCTTCTTCTACGGTCAATAACGAAAAAACTCTCACTCCACCGAGCGAAGAGCCAGCTCCTGCTCAAGAATATCCGCCTGCTTCGGCTCCTGCTCAAGAATTACCTCCAGTTGAGGCCCCAGTATCTCCGGAGACCGAATTAAAAGGTCCAGAGAATGCGGTTCCTATTGTTCCAAATGACGTAGCAAACGCTCAGCTTCCTGAGCCGATTGCTCAGCCACCGGTCGCCGAGTTTCAGCCTGCGCCAACTACCGACCCGGCTCAACCGCCAGTCCCTCCAGCTAATGCAGAGTATGTAGCTCCGCCATTGCCAATGCCTGGCGACGGTGCGGTATTGCCTCCTCCACCAATCCCATTCGATTTAGATGGCGCACCGCTTCCTCCAATTAGTCAGCCAGCACCTGTCGAGAATCCGGCAGCAACGGCCCAGGTGCCACTCGCCCCATCGGATCCTCAGGATTTCGTTCAGGACGATGATCCGCAGCAGCTTCCAGCGGAACCAATTATGCCGGCAGTTCTTCAGGAACCGGATGAGCCTACGCTCGCGCCGAATCCTGGCACTAACCAGGTAATGCAGGACCAAGTCTACGGCGATCCGGACGCATTTAAGATTCCGGGGATGTAGATAAAAATAGACGACTCTGCAAAGAGTCGTCTATTACTTACTTAAAATGGTCGGGGTTATCAGACTCGAACTGATGACCTCACGCTCCCAAAGCGCGCGCGCTACCAACTGCGCCAAACCCCGGACTCATATTATTATACTACAAAACCAAATATTTCGCAAAGAGGGCTTTTCGGGGTATAATATATCCTATGAAGAAGATTTTAGCTACCGGCGGAACGGGCTATATTGGCTCACATACCGTCATCGAACTTATTAATAAAGGTTATGAGGTCGAAATTCTCGATAACCTCTTTAATAGCAAGATTACTGTCTTAGACCAAATTGAAAAAATTACCGGCAAGCGCCCGAAATTTTATGAAGCAGATCTTCTTGATGCTAAAAAAGTAGACGAAATCTTCAAAGAGGGCAACTATGATGCTGTAATCCATTTTGCTGGCCTGAAAGCCGTTGGCGAATCTGTCGAAAAACCTCTGTTATATTATCGCAACAATATCGAAGGAACACTTAACCTTCTCGATGCGATGACTAAATATAAAGTTAATGAAATTATTTTCTCCTCCTCGGCGACTGTTTATGGGGTTCAAGATAATCCAGATTTCGTCGAAACGATGCAGACTGGCGGTGAAATTACCAACCCGTATGGCCGCACAAAGTTCTTTATTGAGGAAATTATTAAAGATTACGTAATTGCGCATCCAGATTTTGAGGCGACCCTTCTTCGCTATTTCAACCCAATCGGTGCTCACGAGTCCGGTTTAATCGGCGAAGACCCAAATGGCATTCCAAATAATCTCATGCCAATTATCATGCGTGTCGCTGAAGGCCGCATTAAACAACTTCAGGTTTATGGCACTGATTATCCGACCGAAGATGGTACCTGCCGCCGCGACTACATTCATGTTGTTGATCTCGCAAAAGGCCACGTTGCGGCTCTTGAGCATATGAAAGCAGGCGTTAATATTTACAACCTTGGTACCGGCAAAGCGACTAGCGTTAAAGAAATGATCGTTGCCTTTGAAAAAGCAAGCGGCAAAACGCTTCCGCATGAATTTGCTCCGCGCCGCGCTGGCGATCTCGCTGAAATGTGGGCTAATCCAGCTAAGGCAGAGAAGGAATTGGGCTGGAAAGCAGAATTAACTGTCGACGATGCAATGAGAGACACGATTAATTATCTAAAGCATGTAAAGGAGAACCAATAATGGCAAAAACCAAATTTACATTTAAAAATTACTTAAAAGAGCTGAAAAAATCTTGGCTACTTTTGGCAATTTTTGTAATTCTTGGCGCAGCCGGCGGCGCATTTTACGCTTTCAGGAAACCGGTGCAGTATACTGCAACCGCGAAAGTCCTTGTTAATAACGCAAGTGTCGATAATGCTGGCATGGCGTCGCCATATAGCTCAATTAGCGAACTTCTTTCAAGTAAGGATCTTATCAAAGAAACTAATCCGGATCTTGGCGATATTTCTGAATATGAGGTTATCGAAGCTCCTCGTGGAGTGTTTCAAGTAACTGCTACTGATACAGATTCCGAACATGCGAAAGAGGTAGCAAACGCTGTAATTAATAGCACACAATATGTCATTAACTACGCATTTGATAATGCGGCAGATTATCGGGTTACGACGATTAACGAGGCAGAAAGTACATCTGCAACAGTCTCTACTAAATCTCGTATAATTTCGATCGTCATTGCCGCAGCAGCAATGTTTGTACTAGCAGCCGTTGTCGTATTTATTAAATTTGATTACTCCTCGGAGAAATAAATGGCCAAGCAATCGCAAAAAATCCTTTCTATTTCCGTCGCCGCCTACAATTTAGGCGAAATGATCGAAGATAATCTGAAATCTTTTTGCGATAAGCGCTATATTGACGATATTGAAGTTCTCGTTGTCGATGATGGTTCCACTGATGATACGCCGAAACGCGTCGAGAAATATGTTAAAAAATATCCGAATTCCATTTACCTTATCAAGCAAAAGAATGCTGGCCCAGGCTCGACTGTTAATACCGGCATCGCAAACGCTACTGGTAAGTATTTTCGTATGGTTGACGGCGATGACTGGGTAAATAAAGATGATTTTGCGGTGCTTATTGAACATCTCAAAGAAGTTGATGTCGATGCGGTCTTTACGAATTATATTCCTTACCACAATGTCAAAAAACAAGAACTCGGCGTCAATCGTATTACTGACATGCCTGTCGGCGAAGTCTTTAAGTTGAATGATTATCATTATTCATATAATCCACCAATTCGAATGCATCATACTATCTTTCGTACCGACATCATGAAAAAGCATGTTAAGCTCGATAATGGTTTTTATACCGATTCGGAATATATGTTCTGGCCAACGCCATACATAAAGAACGTAATTTATTATGACCTCAATATTTATATGTATCGCGTTGCGATGGCGGGGCAAAGCACGAGCCCAGAGAAAATGCGCCGCAACCGTTCGAACCATCGTTTTATTTTAGACAAAAACCTCGCATTCTTTAAGAAGGTTTCGTCGAAATTAGAGCCAGGCGTCCGCAATTATCTTGCTCTTCAGATGGCTGGATTAGTGATAAATCACTTTGATATTATCGTTCTCATTAACGATAAAAATATGGCAAAAGACGTAAAAGCCCTCTTTAAAGAAATAGAAGATAATTATCCTGATATTTTTGAACATTTGTGTTCAGACAAAAAATACCGCATTACGGCCGGCGGCAAAGCCCCACTCGTAAAAGCTTTTTCAATTTATCTACGTCAACGCTATAAGCATCTATAAAAATGACAGCAAAAAAGAGCATTAAGAAAAACTATCTATACAACTTGGCCTATCAGATTTTGACGGTCATTGTGCCATTTGTTACGATTCCGTATCTTTCTCGTGTACTCGGCGTTGAGAATATCGGCATTAATAGTTTTACACTTTCAATTGTTACTTATTTTGTATTATTGGCAAACATCGGCGTCGGAAGTTTTGGCACGCGCGAGATTGCTCTTCATCAAGATGACCGCAAGAAATATTCCAAAATTTTCTGGGATCTATACTCGTATCAGTTCCTAGTGGGTATTATTTCGATTCTGGCCTATAGCATCTACGTAATGTGTCTTGGCGGTTATCCATCTGTTCAGTGGATAATGACATTAAATATTGTCGCCGCGTTATTTGATATTGTCTGGCTTTATCAGGGACTTGAAGACTACAAATATATTTCTGTTCGCAATATTATTATTAAAATCGTCGCCGTAGCGGCCACTTTTACCTTTGTTCGTACCTCGAACGATCTTTGGATTTACGTCTTAATAAACAGTGCTGCTACTTTGGTATCATCAAGCTTCCTGTGGTTCAAATTTCCAAAAATCGCCGACAGGCCAAGGTTTCGCGAAATCCGCATCTTCCGTTATTGGAAAGATACTTTCATTTATTTCTTGCCTCAGATTGCCGTCTCTGTCTATACGGTCTTAGACAAGACCATGCTAGGACTCATTACAGGTTCCGAGGCCGAGAACGGCTACTACGATCAAACTTACAAAATTATTCAAATTGGCCTGATTATTTTAATCTCGCTAAATACGGTCGTTGCGCCGCGTATGGCTTATCTTTTTGGGAAGGGTAAAAAGGATGAGATTAAGAAGCGTCTCAAGACATCATTCCACTTCATCTATCTAATTGCCTTTCCGCTCGTTTTTGGGCTGATTACACTGGGACCAGATTTTTCATCAATTTTCTTCGGTGAAGGTTACGAAAAAGTCCGCATCCTTTTGCCGCTCTTTGCTCCAATTATTGTTGTAATTAGTATTAGTAACTGTCTCAGCGGCCAATGTCTTATTCCGATTGGCAAGCAGAAACAAGCCGCGATTTTCTTGTGGGTTGGTGCATTGTCGAACTTCCTGCTCAACTTTATTACGATTAGCCTCTGGTCCAGCATCGGCGCTGCAATTAGCTCAATTATTGCCGAGATCATCATTACGACATCATTCATTATTCTCGCAAAAGAATATATCAGTTGGAAAACAGTAATAGCTGTAATGAAAAATTACTTCATTGCTGGAGTGATTATGCTTATCGCACTTCTTGCTATTAACCATTTCTGGACCGGCATCACGATTCCGATTATTGCCGCAAAAATCGCCATCGGCGGCTGTCTGTATTTCTTTATTCTTCGTTTTGTCTTACGCGATGAGTTTCTCATCGGCGAAGCGGGTAGGGTTATTCGTAAGTTTCTCCACCGCTAATCTGTTATAATAATAGAAACAAAGGAGTGTAAATGTACGATTATGTTATCGTTGGTGCAGGCTTGTTTGGTGCAACAATTGCCTATCGCGCCAAGCAACAGGGCAAAAAAGTATTAGTAATCGATAAGCGCGACCATATCGCTGGAAATGTATATACCGAGAATGTCGATGGTATTAATGTGCATAAATATGGCGCACACATTTTTCATACCGACTACAAAGATGTTTGGGATTTTGTAAACTCACTTGTAGAATTTAATCGTTACACAAATTCTCCGGTTGCTCGTATTGGCAATGAAATCTACAACATGCCGTTCAATATGAATACCTTTAGTAAGATTTGGCCGGACGTTTTTACGCCAGCCGAGGCGAAGGCTCGCATTGAAGAAGAGCGCAAAGAGATGGAGGGCAAGGAACCTCAAAATCTTGAAGAGCAAGCAATTTCGCTTGTCGGTCGTAGTATTTACGAGAAACTCATTAAGGGCTACACTGAGAAGCAGTGGCATCGTGATTGCAAGGAGCTTCCAGCCGACATTATCAAGCGTCTTCCGGTTCGCTTCATTTACGATAACAACTATTTTAACGACCGCTATCAGGGCATTCCAATTGGCGGCTATACTAAGCTCGTCGAAAAGATGCTCGAAGGCGTAGAGGTTCGTCTCGGCGAAAATTTCTTTGATAAGGCCGACGAGTATCGTAAGATGGCAAAGACTATTGTCTATACTGGCATGATCGATGAATATTTCGACTTCAAATTTGGCCATCTTGAATACCGCTCACTCCGCTTTGAAACCGAAACACTCGACGAAGAAAATCACCAAGGATGCGCCGTCGTTAATTATACTGGCCACGAAGTTGATTATACGCGCGTGATCGAACACAAGCATTTTGAATCAACCGAATCGCCAAAGACTATCATTACCTACGAATATCCAGACGATTGGGATGATCCAAAAAAGGAAGCCTACTACGTTATTAATGACGACAAGAACAATGAGCTTGCTGAGAAATATCGCAAGCTTGCCGAGCAAGAAAAGGATGTCATCTTTGGCGGCCGTTTAGCTGAATATAAGTATTACGATATGGATGATGTTATTAAGAAGGCACTAGAAACGGAAATCTAAAACGCGACGCTGTATGGCAATACTTCGCTAAAGCCAAGTATTGCAAAATAGCCAATCAAATAAAATACTCCTAGCAAAAGACAAATAATAATGCGGGAGTATTTTTTATCGGTTAATTGACCAATCAAATCGACAAATGCAACTACGATAAAAACCCAGAAGAAATTCGCCATACGGCCAACATATCCGGAGTAAAAACCGACTGCCGAATAGACAGCACCAACCAGCATCAAGAAGCAAAGGAATTTGTCGCGGCGAAGTCCGGTACGTCTATAATTTACCAAATATACAATTGTAAGAATCGTAGCTGCAAAAAACTTAACATTTATGATCGAGCCAGGTGTTTCCATAAAAGTTGCAATATGTTTATGGGAAACTAGGCCAACACTTGTTGCGAATTCTAGTATCGTCGGGAAAGCGCAAACGCAAGCTACGGCGCAGACTGACAATATGAGATAAAGGCTGCGATTACGAATGCCATGAATCGCGAGCGGAAGCAACATTACTGGCAACAATAATACGGACGAATAATGCAGGATTGTCGAGAAGCCAGCGAGTAGCAAAACTAACAATAATTTTGGCTTTTCTTGATTGCGGCGCTTATCGTAGATATAACTCAATGCAAAAGCCTGAACGGCAACAGCGGCAATTTGGCGCATTATATTCATACTGTCCGGGAATACGATTAGCAATAAAAGAGTAAAGTATAGCCAGGCATTTTTATGGCTAATTGTCTTTGCGGTGAGATAGAAAAATATGACCGTAATTGCAGCAAAAAATATATAAATAAATGATACGTCTAGATGTAGGAAATTTCCCAGACGCGATAGTAGTACGATGAACGGCTCCATCGATCCATCATTAATGCGCGACATTGAGGCATCGAAACTTTCCGACTTGATATCGCTGTAAAATTGCCTATAGGTCAGAGAATCGGTTCCGGAAGAATAGCGGAATCCGGCGAGCAGGACTGGAAGCAAAAATGCGATTAGAATAGGCGTGAACTTTTTCTTTTTTTCGCCAACATAGACCAGAATTCCGGCTGTCAAAAACACGGCCAAATACAAAACTACGCTTGAAAAAACATCAAATTCCATTGCATATATTTTAGCATATAACAGGGGAATATTTTAGTTCCGGAACCAAGTATATCGTCTCGACGTATTGTCGTAATAGAGCGTGCCGCCTTGATACTTTTGTGAAGAAATTGCACCGCTCGTTGTAGTGTTGCTGAGCGGGAAGCCCATCGCGCCCATTTCGAAATTCTGCTTTGCCCAGTATTCGCGAAGCATACCGCGCGATTCATAGAATCCGTATTTGTCGTTTCCGACAATATAGCCGTTCTGGTACTGCTGGAATACAATGCCAGTACTCTTGTTTTCTGAAATATTGCTGACCGGAAAACCAAGTGGACCATTCTCGAAATTTAGTTTCTCCCAGACTTCGCGGATCTTGCCACTCGATTCATAGAATCCGTATTTGTCGTTTCCGACAATATAGCCGTTCTGGTACTGCTGGAAGACAATGCCAGAGTATTTATTTTCCAAGATATCGCTAATAGGAAAACCAAGCGGCCCTATCTCGAACTTTTGCTTTTCCCATACGGTACGGATTTTGCCACGTGATTCGTAAAAACCGTACTTATCATTTCCGACAATATAGCCGTTCTGGTATTGTTGGAAAATTATACCAGTGTTTTTATTCTCCGAAATATTGCTGACCGGAAAACCAAGCGGACCCATTTCGTATTTCTGTTTCTCCCAAACTTCGCGAATCTTACCTCTCGACTCGAAGTAGCCAAGTTTATCATTGCCGACAATAAATCCATTCTGGTACTGCTGGAAGACGATGCCGGTGCTCTTGTTTTCTGAAATGTTGCTAATCGGGAAGCCGAGTGCGCCACTCTCGAAATTCTGTTTCGACCATACGTCGCGAATCTTACCCCTCGACTCGAAGTAGCCAAGTTCATCATTTCCGACAATATAGCCGTTCTGGTATTGCTGGAAAATTATACCAGTGTTTTTATTCTCCGAAATATTGCTGACCGGAAAACCAAGCGGACCCATTTCGTATTTCTGTTTCTCCCAAACTTCGCGAATCTTACCTCTCGACTCGAAGTAGCCAAGTTTATCATTGCCGACAATAAATCCATTCTGGTACTGCTGGAAGACGATGCCGGTGCTCTTGTTTTCTGAAATGTTGCTAATCGGGAAGCCAAGTGTACCGCTCTCATAATTCTGCTTCGACCAAACTTCGCGAATCTTTCCGCGCGACTCGTAATATCCGTATTCATCATTGCCGACAATAAATCCATTCTGGTATTGCTGGAAAATTATACCAGTTTGCTTATTCTCGTAAATATCTCCAGTTGGGAAGCCAAGTGCGCCACTCTCGAAATTCTGTTTCGACCAAACTTCACGAATCTTCCCGCTTGACTCGAAATAGCCCGTACTCTCGCTACCGACGATATAGCCTTTTTCATATTGACGGAAATATATACCCGTCGCCGCGTTTTTGCGTGTGCCAGTCAGCTGCTTGCCGAGATGCTCTTCGCCGCCAAGTGCTTCATATTTTGCTTCGATCTTCTTTGATGCGGCTGGGGCATGCGTATCGCCAAACCATTCCTGGAAATACATATAAAAGTTACGGTTACCATACGAACCGCAAGCTCCCGCAGTGCCGGGATAGTTGCGCAGAGCATCATCTGTCGGCGTGTATGGAGTGTAGATATAAAGGGAAGTAGTTGCAACATTTTCTAGATAAACTGCCTTGCGACCGCAAGCTTGATTTGGTGAATATAATATATAGTTCGTTGCATATGGGCGATAGTTGTAGCTATAAATATGTTCGCGATAATATTTTAGCTGCCATGCCGCCATCTCGACCTGATTATAAAAGCCGAAATATTTCGTATCGCATGGCGCAGTATCAGGGCATGCGTAGCCCATTACAGTATTATATTCGTCGCGGAGCGGCCAGTTATCACCCCAAACATAGCTTTCCTTTTTTAGTAGTACTAATAATACTTGAGGATTAACATCATATTTTTGCGCCGCATTATAAATAATCTGTGCCGCCGAAATCATGCCAGGCTCTATGACGTTATTAGAATCATAAAGATTGCGATGTGTGCTTGGATTTTCATAATAATTCTGAACGCAAACATATGGCGGATTATGATAGCGATTATTACCGGCAGCTCTCATTTGGCGAGCATATTCTGCACGCGAAGTGTTTGCCGGAACGGCACGACCATTAATATAGCGTCCGCTCCCAACCGCACCCGTTCCCCACGTATCGCAAGCTGGCATATAACGGTTCATGTGTGCCTGAATGGCCGCAACGGACATTGTTGTCTTATCGTAGAAGATATCGTCGTCGATTATATTACCGGCGTTAAAACTCATCGCCGATATTGCTTCGGATTCAGGAGTGTTCGCGATTGCGAAGCCGAAGAATACCGCCAAGAATGCGAGACTAGCCGCAATGCTACTGTATTTCAAAGCTCTGTGTTTCACTCTCGCCCTCCGATAAATTAGATTTATATTGTATTTTTACGCTCCAGGTTCCACTCGTAAATTTCGCTTTTTCAAGTTTGACTGCTTCGCAGGAGATATAACTTGCACCGGGGAGAATATTCGAGCTAGCTGTCACTGTTTTGTCGCCGTTCGTGAAGACGAAAGTACAATTTCCTTCCGGCTCATTAATATTTGGAACTGCGCCACCTGCTTCTATATAATTTCCGTCCTGACTTAGACCGACGAAGCTAACAACCGGCGCGGCAATGTTTAGCCCAGCATCATTTTTTTCGGTAACTGTTTTTGTGCGCTCGTCTGCGTCAAAACGATCCTTCGCATCATTGCTCGACTGAGCGACTTTTTCTTCATCCTTCAAATCTTCTTCAGTGCGTAAAATCTCAGAGGCCGTATTTGTATCGTGCACGCTATCATTCTCATCTTTTTCGCGCATGAGCTTCGCAATCGTAAGCCCGCCTAATACAATTACTGCCACCAAAATCATAACGATTAATAGGTAGATAATAGTTTTACTTTTGTTTCGTGTTTGTTTTTTCGTTGTTTTTGCCATAGGCATTTCACTCCTACTTAAATTATACTCATATCTTAGCCTATTTTGCAAGATATAAAAGCATAAGTATGTTATAATCAAACCAATATGGCTAGTGGTGGTAACGACGAGTATTTTCGACCGGATGGTGATTTTGATGATGCTGGTAATACCGGCGTTGAGTCTAACCCCGATGAGGCCTACAACAACTCTTATTTTCAGCCCGATGAATTTAACCACCCACTGAGATTGAATGGTCGAGCGGTAAATGACGGCATGGATAATTTCCGCTCAAAAGCCGACTCCGTAAAGGATGCACTCAAAGGTGCAGAAAAATCCGCCAGCAAAAAGCCAAACATTAACGGCAAAGGTGGCGACAAGAATGCCTCACTTGGCGAAAAAGAGAAGAATGTCGACTCCGACAAGGACGACGACAATAGCCAGGCTAGCAAATTTAAAAGTGCCGTCAAGGGCGCTAAGCAGCTCGAACAGGGTAACTATGTTAAGGCCGCCGGCAACCTTAAAAAAGCCGGCCCAGTTATGGCGATTATCGTGTTACTCGGGATGGCGGCATTTTCGAGCTTCACGGGCCAAATGGCAATGCCGTTTAGCTTCATGACGCAAATTCGTGAAAACTTCGACTCGATTTCCGCTTCGCAGAGTATCCGCTCTAAGACATTCCTGAAGTTTCAGACCGGCAAACAAAAGAACATTAAGTGTATCAAGGCGCACTATTTTCGCGCAGACGAATTCAAGCCGAGCAAGCGCCTAACAAACCGGCTGAGCAAGCAGGGCATCACCTTCGAGGAAGATAGCGATGGCGTTCGCGTGATGCGCTACAAAAAGAACGCCGATGACCCAGGCCGCATTATTGTGGCCGATGACTCGCAAGCAACCGGCGATAAACTATCATTCCGGCAACTCTATGACAGCGATCCGGACTTCCGCCACAGCTATGATACCGGCTCCTCGATTTGGCGCACCGCCACGAGCGCTTGGTTCGACTCCTCGATGAAGCCATTTCTTGAAAAAATCGGCATCAAGAGCCGAAACGCCTTCCATGACTACAAGAGCAATACGGATGACGCTGAAACGAAGTTTAAGGAGACCGTTTCCGGCAACACCGACTCTGGCGACGGCGGGGAAATGAGCGGCAAAATTACTAGTACAGAAATTGAAGATGAGAATAAGACGACAAAAACATCTTCTGGAACGACGGAAGAAACTAAGCGGGTTCGTTCTTCCGTAGAGTCATCTAGCACTATCTCTACGGCGGACGTAGATACTAAAACCGGCGATACTTCGGCGCTCAGGACGAAGTTAAAGACCGTTGCCGGCAGTGCCGTTGACGGCTCGACCGCAATTGCGAATTTCTATTGTGCGGCTTCGGATGCGGTCGGTGCAATTACGGCGGTTGTTGCTGCTTATCAAACGCTCCAAGTTATCCAGCTGGCAAGTACAATGCTGGAGGGAATTCAGAAAGCTCAGACTGACGATGTAACTGAATCGCCAATCCACGAGCTCAGCAACTCGCTTACAAAGAAGACCGAGAATACTTATACGGAATATGGCGGCGTCAAAGAAGCAGATGATTCAACTGATGCTGAGCCGACCTTCGTGGAGGACGAATCGACGAAGGTTGAAGTCACGCGTTCGCGCTCTGCAATGGAGGCAAATGCAGTCGGCGCACTCTATAGTGGCGAGCCAGTTGATTATAATGACCCAAGCGTAAAGAGCTTCAATACAAATGAAATGACTGCCAATATGTGGAAAGCCTTTGATAATCCGGGCGTCTTGGGCGCAATTACCGGCAAAATATCTAGCATAGCAAGCAATATGAGTGTTTCTGCTACGGCATTTCGTAACTGTACGATTGCGAAGCTCGCCGCCGCCGGTGTCTCGCTCCTAAAAAGCGCATGGGATACGGCGACCACAATTGCGAGCTGCATAGCATCCATAACGAACTTCGGCGCCAGCTGCGTAGCTAGTGTCTTTAAAGAGTTAGCTGAAGAGGCTGTTAAAGCCGCGCTAAAAAGTATTGTTATCTCAGTCGTTGTAAGCTTTGTTATTTCTCATGTTACTAAAGTGCTAATTCGCACGGTTGTTACGGACGTGGCGGGGGAGGATCTTGGCAATGCCATAGTGGATGGCGCTAATGCCTACATGGGCAGAAATCATCAATATTCCGGTGGCGCTGTTGCAAATAAGGAGAGCCTCGTAAGCTATTATATTGAGCGGGATAAGGTTCTTGCTGACGAAGCAAGATACGAGCGGGAATCGCGTAGCCCATTTGATGTTACGTCTAAATACACGTTCTTTGGCAGTCTTGCGACGCAGATGATACCATTAGCCTCAAAGATGACGTCTATTACAAGCGGTCTTGAGGGGGTTGGGGCGGTAATTAACAATGCCTTCTCATCGCTAATACCGTCATCGTCTGCGGTTTCGGCTGGCATTCGCGCTCAGGCGGATAGCGATCGTACGGCAAAATTAAACCCTAACCTCTACGATATTGGCGGTGTCGGCGACGCATTTGGTAACCCATATATTATTACTGATACGAAGACGCTCGGTAATCATCCAGCAGATATCGTAAATGATGTTGATTCATTTACGGCGAACGTGGCGGATGATGACAAGAAAAATCTCCTCGACGTTTCCGAGGAGGACGGGGATAATGTTCCGAAGATTGGTGAAGAAAGTAATTTGGCAAAATATATAAAATTCTGCGGACAAAGGCAGTCGCCATTCGGTATGGGCGACCAGAATGTTGCTAACAGCGTAGATAAAGTTGGCTCTTTTGGCGGGACTGTTGGCCAAGGGATACTGAATGGAACCCCAGTGTTCGGAGATATTGCGGATATCATGTCGAACGAGACTAAGCTTGAGAATATGGGCTGGATTAGCGGTAAATCTTGTGTAATCGGCAATGAAGTAACCGATACTGACGATAAGAGTCCTGGATGGGATGAGACGAAGAAATATCAACGCTTCATCGAAGATCAACGTCTCGCGGAAGCTGAAGGCATTATAGAAAAATCAGCAGTTTCGGAATTCCTAGCCGATTATTATGAGAAGAATCCGATTGACTACTCTTACGAAGGTATGCTTGCGCGTTATTCCGGTCTCACAAAAGAGAATGTAATTGCTACGCTCGATATGATGGATGTAATGAATTTTGTTGCAAACTATAAGCCAGCCGATTTATATCCATATCCACAGAAGAATAACCAGGAAGAAGAAATAAAGCTTGAAAACGAATATGATATTCAGACTGTCGATATGCTAGCAATGAAGAATATTATCTACGATACGAATCGCTACAGAAACTTCGCAGCATGAAAAAAGGCCACAGAATATGTGGCCTTTTCTGGTAGACGAGTTTTGCTATTCTAATGTCGTTTTATGGTAAATCGTAACTAGTCCACCATCCGTTCTCTTCTCCTGGATGTGTTTTTGACGAATCCAGGCAATACATAGGATTACCCTTATCTGGATTGTTGCTAACGAATGTCAGCAAATATGCAATCATAATAGCATCGTCCTTTGAAAGAGCGGTGCTTGTGCCGTCATAGATATACTGACTTTCTGAATAGTGCATGCCGAAGTTTAACTCTATATTGCTTTTTTCCGTATGCGCCGGTCCAGCCTCGAAGTAATTTTTATCAGGTTCTGAAGGAGGCGAGAACCATAATTCGCAGGATTTTATCTGGCATATATAAGAGTTTTCCCAAGCATCAGCAAAATTACACTCTTCTTCGTATGGGGATTCGAGCTCGAAGTATGTGTAGTAATCGCCGCAATCATAATAATAATAAGTATTATCATCTCGCTCATATGCTACCCAGTTGTTTTCCTCAGCTATTTTCCATGCTGTGAAAAACTGAACTCCGTCTACAGTTACGATATAGTCATCAATATCGAACGGCAAAGCAACTTCTATACCATCATAGATAGTATAGCTGTAGCTACCATTGTTAACTGCTGGTGTCTCAGCCTCGGTTGTCTCTTCAGTAGTCTCAGCCTCAGTAGTTGCGTCTGGAAGCACTGCTCCATCGTCAATTTTCTGATTTGCTTCGTCTACTGTAAGCTTTTCCTCAGCCTCAGTGCTGTACTCTTCGGTTGTAATCTTTGATTCGTGAGAATCGTTATCTGATCCACAACCTACAAGTGTTAACAGTGACATTAATAAACATAAACTTGCTACCTTCTTTATTCCAGAGATAGCAAACATATTTGACTTCTTCATCATGGCGTCCACCATCCTTTCTTATTTTTTGAAATCAAACAAAAAACTTCGCTTTTCTCTAGAATTTTATAAATGAACTAGTAGCAAAGTTTCCACTTAGTTACTTGTTATAATTATAGCACACCTAGCGCAATATGTCAAGATAATGTATAGTAATAGATATGAATTTTTGGTCTAAGTTTGAGCAAGGCTTCACCTGTCTCGCCCCTATGGAGGGCGTTACGGACATTGCTTTTCGCCAAGTTATCGCAAAAGCTGCGCGTCCGGATATATTTTTTACGGAATTTACGAATGTTAATAGCTACTCTAGCGAGAAGGGTCGTCCGAATGCGCTCGAGCGTTTGCAATTCGAGCCCGCAGAGCGCCCAATTGTCGCTCAGATTTGGGGTAAAAATCCCGAAATGTTCGCCGAGACGGTTGCTGCTGTCCGCGATCTCGGTTACGAAGCGGTCGATATTAATATGGGTTGTCCAGATCGTCATGTTGTTGCTACTGGCGGTGGCTCTGGCCTTATTCGTACGCCTGACCTCGCGGTTGAGATTCTACGTGCTGCTCAAAGAGTCGAGGGTATTACCGTGTCTGTAAAGACTCGCCTCGGCTATACGCGCATGGACGAATGGCGCCCTTGGCTGAGCACGCTTCTCAATGAGCATCCAGCTGCCCTTACGATTCATCTTCGCACCAAAAAGGAGATGTCTAAAGTTGACGCGCACTATGAGCTTGTCCCGGAAATCGTTGCTTTAAAAAATGAACTCTCGCCAGAAACAAAGCTAATTATCAATGGTGATATTAAGTCCGCTGCCGAGGCGAAGAAATTTGTCGAGCAGGGAGCTGATGGTATTATGATTGGTCGCGGCGTTTTCCAGAATCCATTCTGTTTTGAAAAAGAGCCAAAAGAGCACACTAGGGAAGAGCTACTCGATCTTATGCGTTACCATCTCGACCTCTATGAAAAATACAATCTTCAGCCATATGATCCGCTCAAGCATTTCTACAAGATTTATATCAATAATTTCCCGGGCGCAAGCGATCTTCGCGCCGAATTAATGCAAACGAAAACCATCGCCGAAGCGCGTGCGATTATCGAGAAACTATGAGCAAGACTATCGTTCTCATTCACGGCTTGCGCGGCGACCATCACGGCCTCTCTGCATTAGCTTTACAGCTACAGCAAAAAGGATACGAAGTAATCAATACGGACCTCCCAGGCTCTGGTGAATGCGCTGAGTTGACGCAGAAAAATCTCGATGGCTACGCCGATTGGCTTCATGAGAACTTTGGCGATAAAGAGTACTATTTTGTAGCGCATTCGATGGGCTCTATTATTGTTTCGCACTATCTTTCGAAATATCCAAAAGACAAAGTTCAACGCCGCGTCGTTTTTATTTCTCCAATTTTTCGCACCAAAGCTGGCCAAAAAACCAGCGATATTTTATATGCACTCGCAAGCGGCGCGCTCCATGTTTTGCCGAAAAAACCGCGCTATAATTTCATGCGCAGCAATCCAGTTTCTTTCTGTATCTCGCACTATCTCACATCTGATAAGTCTAAGCAGAAAGAAATCGATCAACTTCACTATAAATACTCGGGGCGTTTTGCCTCTGCTGACAGTCTCCTTGCGGATATGAAGATTTCTATGAAAGAGCAGACTATCTTGCCCGAGAACAAAGACGTTCTTTATATTATCGGCAGCAAAGACCGCCTCACGAATATCAAGCTCGCGCGCAATCGCGCTGCCGAGCAGAGCGCGCAATTCACCGAAATTGCGGATACTGGTCACCTTATAAATTATGAGCAGCCGGCTGCTCTTGCTGAAGCAATCGACGAATTTATTAAGAAATAAAAAAACACCGCATCGTCTGTGCGGTGTGTCACCCTAAGAGAATAGGGCCGACCACATGGGTTCGTTTCTATTAAATTGTAAAAGGTGCAATCAGAATAAAGCTATTCCGGGCCGCCAAGCCATCGGTGTGATACACTCGACTGCTACACCGATTGCAGCCGAGGTTAAAGGGCGCCTCGTCCCGGAGGACACTGGTCAGCACCATCGACCGCAACTAGATGAGGGCAAGCCTCTTGCAGCCAATAATGCGACCGTCTGTGTCGCGAACGGGGTCAGCCGTAATGAGCAAGTCGCTTATGTCGCGTCCAACGGCTTTCGCCGCATTTGCTGTGATGATGCTTACTATATACCACTGGCCTTCGGCAGGATCAGGCAGGTCTTCAGGTTCACCATACTTCATAGAGACGAGCTCTATTCCGTCGATGTCGCCGATTACTTCTGCTGTCTGCTTTGCGCGCGCGATACCCTGGCTCGGGAGTGAACGAGTTACATTTCTAGCTTCGTCTACGATGTTAACTGTGTGTGGTGTAAGATTGATAATATTTTCCATAATTTCCCCTCCTAAAATATAAATACACTAACTACATAGCAACATACTTGGCGGCTCAAGTTGACGATTTTAAATCCCAGTAAAATCGCCCACTCGAACCGCCAAAAGACGTTCCGAGCTTCATAGACAAGGATTCTGATAATTTACGAGACAATCATTTTGAATGTCTGCAAGCATTATAGCCTAAAACATGCAAATTGTCAATAATGCACGACATGTAGAGCAGAATAACAGGGGTAGAATACTGTAAAAAATTGTCAATCGCTATTGACAAAATGCAAATTATTTGCTAATATGGCGGTATTATGTTGAATGAAAACGATATTCGTATTATTGAACGGGCCGGCCTAACTGAGCCACAAGCTAAGACTTATCTCGCGCTTTTGCGAAACGGCACTCTGACGCCGACGAAGATTGCCGATATTACTGGCGAGACGCGTACAAATACCTACGCACTCCTTGATCGACTGGCCGAGCTGAACCTCGTTGAAAAAGCCGAAAAGGGCAAAACCGCCAGTTTTATGGCTCTGCCGCCGTCCAATCTCGATCTTCTCGCCGAGAAACGCCGCCGTGCTGCCATCAACGATGAGCAGAATATTAAAAACAACATTTCTGTTTTAACCGACATCTTTTATGCACATAGTTCTATCCCGGGCGCGAAGACTTATGTTGGCGAAGATGGCATTAAAGAGATTCTTAAAGATACTCTTCGTTCTGAACCGTCAAAGATTTATCTTATTCGCACAGCGGCAGATTCGGCGCAAGATGACTTTATTAGTCGCTATCGTGAGGCGCGCAAAAAGAAAAACATCCATACTTATGCATTAACGCCAGATTATCCTTACGCTCGTCGTAATGCGGCCGAAAAAGATGAGCAGTTGCTCGTTCATCGTGTTATGATGCCGCGTGATGCTTACCAGGCTTCAGTCGAGATTGACATTTATGGCGACAAGGTGGCCTTTGTTGACTATGGTTCAGGAGGAACCTCGACAATTATTACTAGCCCTGCAATCGCCAGCGCAATGCGCGAGCTATTTGAAATGACATATCGTCACTGGTCGGAACATTACCCGCAGCCTTACCCGCCGGTTGAGTCATAGAATAGAACGTAAACCGAACAAACATAGTATAATAATAGTAATGAAAATCGTCATTTCGACCGACATTTATTATCCAATGATAAACGGCGTGGCAGTTTTTTCGCGTAACCTCGCCGCCGGTCTCAAAAAACGCGGACACAAAGTAATGGTTCTTGCGCCAAGTATCGATGGCAAGTTCAAAGTTGAAAAAGACGAAGAATACGGCTTTACGGTCGTCCGTCTAAAATCTCGAAAAATTCACGTCTATCCGGATCAGATCAATAAAGTACCCGAGGCGAAGAAGCTCGCTGGCCTAAAACTACCAAAGGTTTATTACAAAAATGGCCTCAATGTTAGTTTGAATTGCTACAAAACAATCAAAAGAGTACTTGATGATTTCCAGCCGGATATTATTCATGACCAGACTCCTGGACCAGTTGCGCTCGCCGTTTTTCGCTATGCGAAGAAAAACGATATTCCGCTCGTTTCGACCGACCATGCCTATCCGGATAATCTTACCCAGCAACTCAAGCTTCCGCGTGCGGCCAAGAAGCCAATTAATTCCATGATGAATAAATACTTCGTAAGCTTTTTGAAACGTAGCGAATATGCCACAATGCCGACCGAGCAGGCTGTTGCCGATCTTATCCCGCAGAAGCGCAAACCTTTTAAGGTGCCAGTCGAGGCTTTGAGTAATGGCATTGATCTTTCACGCTTCGCGAAGGGCAAAGCAAACCCAGAAATCTACGAAGAATATAATATTCCGAAAACTAAGCCGATTGTTTTATATGTCGGCCGTGTTGACCCAGAAAAATCTCTTGATATTCTGATGAGTGCATTTATTAAAGCGCACGATAGTATTCCTGACGCGCATCTTGTTGTTGTCGGCGATGGTACTGCTCGTCCGAAACTTGAGGCGCAAATTGAAAAGGCCGGTCTTGGTAGTAATGCTCATTTTCTTGGACGTGTTATTGGCGATAACCTGCCGCAGCTTTATCGTACTGGTACGGTTTTTGCTATCACAAGCAAGACCGAAACGCAGAGTATTGTTTTGATGGAAGCAATGGCGAGCGGCTTGCCGTGCGTCGCCGTGGATGCTGGCGCGATTCACGAGCTAGTGAAGACTAATAAAAATGGCTATCTTTGCGAAGCGGATGATATTGATGCAGTTGCTAGTAGCCTAGTTAAAATTCTCGCCGACAAAGATCGTCGCGCGAGGATGTCCGACGAGAGCATTAAGCGTGCTGCTAAGCATGACATTAGCCACACTCTCACTCGCATGGAAGAAATTTACCAACAAGTGCTCGATAATCGAGCGAGGTCGATCTAATGTCTATTCCGAAAACTATCCACTATGTCTGGGTCGGTTCTAAGCCAATTCCAAAACGCGACCAAGTATTTATTGAAGGCTGGAAGAGAATGAATCCAGATTTCAAAATAAAGCGTTGGTCGGAAAAAGACATTGATTTAAAGAAATATCCGCTCGTCAAAAAAGCTCTCGACGAACATCGCTGGGCGCTCGCTGCCGATATAATCCGCATGTACGCAGTTTATGAAGAAGGTGGCTTCTATTTTGATACCGATGTTGAGCTTCGCAAATCGCTCGCCCCGCTTACGAAATATAAAGCCGTTGCCGGCTGGGAATCAAATTTTTGGTTCACGACTGCCGCCTTCGGGGCGGAGAAGCATTCGCCGTGGATTGGCAAAATTCTAAAACGCTACGAAATCGCCGATCCGAAACAGCACATTGTGACCAATACTTTTTTGAAGACTGTTCATAGCCCGTCTGTCTATGCGAAAGATTTTTGGCCACTCAAACTTGATGGCGAGACACGCGTGTATAATGACGAATTTGCGGTTTTTTCGCGCGAATATTTTAGCCCAAAGCACTATATGACCGGCGAAGACGAGAGTACCGAAAATACAATTGCCTACCATCATTACGCTTCAACTTGGCATACTCGTATTGAGGCTTTCAAGAATTTTGCTAGTCGGGCAGGCTATAAAGTTCTCGGACCAAAAAGTTTTGCTAGGCTAGAACGTCGCTTTAATCGCCGACTTGAAAAACAGATTCGTAAGGAGCTTCCATGAGTACTCCGACTAAAAAACAACAAAAAATCCTCAAATTTATTCAAGATTTCACGATCGAGCACGATTATTCGCCATCGTATCGCGAAATTCAGCGCGCTCTTGGACTCAGTTCCGTTTCGGCAGTTGCTGAGCATATTTCAAATTGCGAAAAGGCAGGCTATTTGAAAAAGATTCCGAATGCCGCGCGTTCTATTGAAATCATTCCACTCGAAAACCATGAAGAAACGCAGAAGCTATTCAAGAAACATATTTCTGAACTTGAGTCGAAACTTATCGATAATCCAGATGATCAGAGTGTCAAAGATGATCTCGCTACGCTCAAGGCGGCCGCGAAGCTGCTGAAACTCGTAATTTAAGCTAAAAATGGTATAATAATCGAAGATGAGAAAAGAACCCGGCTATATATATCGCATCTGTTTAATATTTGGTGATGCCTTAGCGATTATTTTTTCTTTTTCTTTTGCATATTATTTTCGTACGCACATTGACTCCCGCCCGTACTTCTTTACTTCGGAGCTGATGGATTTTATTATTACGAATCTAATTCTTCTTCCAATTTGGTTGATTATTTTACTTTGTCTCGGAGTTTATAAACGCGGCGTCTTGAGCCGTCCGATGTCAGTTGTTTTAAGACTCTTTCTCGCGAGCATTCTTGGCATCATGGCAATCATTACTTATGATTTCTTCGTGAATAATACTACGGTCGCTTCGAGCTCGCTTTTCCCAGTGCGCGGAATCGCGGTTTTGACGGCCGTCTTTTGCTTTGTTGCTTTAGTTATTGAGCGGGCAATTATTTCCGGTGTTCGCCGATTCTTCTTCCGCCGTAGTGTCGGTCTAATTCGCACGATAGTTGTCGGTGACAGCCCAAACACAACTCAGCTTTTGATGGGCATCTGGCCAGAAACTGGCTTTAAGGTCGTTGGCGTTGTCGCCCGTGACAAATATGTTCCGGAAGAATGGAAAAAGCGCCAGTATGATTCGCTTGATACGGCGGTCAAAAATCTTCGCCCCGACGCAATCATTCATGCCGGCGGCAAAAATATCGAAGAAGTCAACCGTATCGCCGTCAATCATCATGCCCTCTATTACTATTCACCAGCAAACGATTCGATAATTACGCTAAGCGGCAAAGTCGAATGGATTGCTGCGACTCCAATTGTACTTATTCGCACAACGCCACTCCATGGCGGCGCCAAAGCCGTGAAGCGTCTCATTGATATTATTTTGAGTTTAATTTTTATTATTCTCACATCGCCGTTCATGCTTGTCGTCTTTATTATGCAGAAAATTGCTGAGCCAAAAGCCCCCGCAATTTATAAGGATATTCGTCTTACTCGTTTCGATAAAGAATTTGGTCTTTATAAATTCCGTAGCATGAAGCAAGAATTCAGCGGCATGACTCCGGAGCAGGCCTTCGAAAAAATGGGTAAACCAGAATTATCGAAGAAGTATCGCGAGCAGGGCGACTTCTTGGAAAATGACCCGCGTTACACAAAACTTGGCACTTTTTTGCGCAAGACTTCACTTGATGAATTGCCGCAATTCTTTAATATTTTGAAAGGAGACATTTCGCTCATTGGCCCGCGCGCCCTTCAGCCGGCTGAGCTCAAGACTTATGGCGATCGCAGTTTAATCCTTTCAGTTAAATCTGGTCTCACTGGTCTTGCCCAGGTTTCTGGCCGTCGCGATATTTCATTCAATGAACGTCGCGCTCTCGATGTCTACTATGTCCAAAACTGGTCACTCGCTCTAGATATTTCAATTTTTGTCCGTACTATCATTGCCGTCTTCAAGCACGTCGGCGCAAAATAACCCCTAGACATTCCTGCGAAAAGGTTTTATAATAATCAAATGGACCACATAGCCTCATAGTGGTCTAAATTTATTGTCGAAGGACATTAAACTAGAGGAGCACCTATTATGTTAAAAACAGACTATCTAATCATTGGCTTGGATGAAATGTCGCTCGAGCTTACCATCAAAGGAACTGCCCATTTTATGAATAATATTACTTCCGGTTGGTATAGCCTCGAGGAAATCTCGCTTAATCCCGGCGGCAAAGCTACTTTGAAGTTTGCGCCAAAGAAGGAAGTGTCATTACTATTCCCAGCGCTAAAAGAATGTACAATCACAATCTCTGCGAACGAGGCTTTTTCACTTGTTGAAAGAGAATTGTATAGTACTGACGAGAAGACAACGGCGAAATATGTTCTTCTGAATTGTCGTCTCAATGATGCGGGGATGCCGTATTTCCACTATGATATCTTGCAAAAGACGATGCCGGCTCAGAAAGACGGAGAAAATTTCCATATCAATGTCGAAAAAGAAAAACTCATCAGTGAAGGTTATAAAATATTAAAGACAATTGATGATAAAACTCGTTCGAGCCAATGCGTAGTTCTTGAAGGCCACAGAAAGACAGCTTAGTCGAGGCATTATAGTCTGTGGAGCCACGGGTTTTTATTAATCCGTGGCTTTTTCTTGTTAATATAATATATATGAAAGCACGCAGCCGAAAAATCATTCGAGTATCAATTCTTGGAATTGTTGTTAATCTTGCTCTAGCAGGCTTTAAGATATTCGTCGGTCTCTTATCTAATTCGATTGCGATTATTCTTGATGCCGTAAATAACTTCAGCGACTCGCTCTCCAGTATCGTTACGATTGTTGGAACACGCTTTGCGAGCAAGGCTCCAGATAAGCACCATCCGATGGGGCATGGCCGTTCGGAATATTTGAGTACCGTCATAATCGCAATGATTATTATCTATATTGGCCTTACGGCAATGATTGAATCGGTTAAAAAGATTATTGATCCGCCATCCGTAAATTATACGACTCAGACCGTAATTGTTGTTTCGGTCGCAATCGTCGCTAAAATCCTTCTTGGGCTCTACGTCCGCCACCGCGGCAAAAAGCTCCAGTCTGGTTCACTTATCGGCTCCGGCCTCGATGCGCTTTATGACGCAATTATCTCTGTCGCTACACTAACTGCTATTATTATTTATTATGCGACTGGCTGGGAAATTGAAGCTTATCTCGCTGCGGCGATTTCGCTCTTCATTCTATATTCTGGCATTAAGCTGGTTCGTGGCGCATTTAGCATTATTATTGGCGAACGCCCTAGTTCGGATTTGACGCGCCGTATTAAAAATAGCATTGCACAATTCGACGGCGTAAATGGCGCCTTTGATCTTGTTATGCACGATTACGGTAACGGCTCGACGGTTGCTTCGGTTAATATTGAAATTGATCATGAAATGCGTGCTTCAGATATTGATGATTTAACGCGCAGTATCCAAAAAGCAATCTATCGCAAATATCGCATCATCCTTAGTTCAATCGGCATATACGCCATCGATTTAAGCGATCCAGAAGTAGAGAAGCTCTGGCAGAAAGTTAGTGGAATTTGCGACCATTACGACAAGATTATCGAATTGCATGGTTTTCATGTTGATCTTCATGATCATGAAATTTCCTTTGATATTGTTGTAGATTTTACAACACCTAATCGCCGGAATTACTATCAAAAATTCTGCCGTGAAGTTGAGGCAAAAATTCCGAACTACCAAATATCCGTCACGCTTGATTCGGACATTAGCGATTAAAAAATACCGCCCTAATGAAGGGCGGATTTTTTATAGATGGTTACTTAGTAGCTGATTTACTTTTTCTACGATTGCTTGCTGCGTGGTTTTTTCCAAGTTTTTGATTGTTTTATACGTCAATATATCAGCTAATATACCAGCTGAATGATCGCGGTATGATAACATTTTGCATACAGTAAGCATCAACCCGAACATTGAAGTGCTACAACTTTGTATATCCTGAAAGCAATCAGCGCCGGCATACATATAGATATATCCACTCTCTAGCTTAATGCTAATCATATATAAATATATGGTTGTTTCGCCGATTCCTACAGCGTTGCTTTCTGTTTGTGGTACAGGATAATCGAATACCTTTGCATAGAAATCATCAAAATATCTTGTCGCATAATTGTAGCAGAGTTTTTCGAATTCTGATTCTGGATCGACTTTATTTTTGCAATAAATCACCTGCGCAGTTTCATTGTCGGATTCTTCTGTGCATTGAATAGAAAGTAAAGTGTTTTCGGCTTCGAAAAATTCTTTAAAAAGCAAATTGTCTATCGCATCGCATATTGTATCAATCTCTGCATCGTCAAAAAGTTTTTTGCCCCATCTGTTTATGATCATATCCATAGAAACACCCCCTTTTATGGAATACTGCTTATATTATAGCACAAAACTACAATCTGTCAATATGCGGCTCGGTAATCATCAAGAGTCCGAAGAAAGCAAATATATATGCTGATTCAAACCAAAAGATTAGATCCATAAAGTATGGCACTCGCAGCACATCCGAGATGCAGAAGTAAATTGAAAATGCGGTAAATAATAACGTAAAAATCGCGGTAGTTTTACGCTGAGCTTTCATCATTGATAAAAGACCAATTAAGGCCATCGCGACAAACATGACACCGGCGAAGAAGCGGTGGATGTCGGCTGGCATACTTTCGTCTGGAAGATGTGGACTAATCGATAGAGCCATAAATGCGATTACGAAGATATACATCAGCTTTCGCCAGAGCCAGCCGCGTTCTCTTGCGCACGCTAGCAAATAATTTACAATCAGTACGACAATTGCTAAATTACAGGCGCAAAAGATTAGTGAGCTCCACCAGTTTAGGCCGACATAACGACTAATTGTGAGTGAGGCATCGCCGGCGCGACCGTCGAAAAACCAGTACCAACCGATCAGTCCAACATACTCAACAATAAAAATAACGAACGAAATAAGAAGTAATTTGTTTGGTTTTTTCTGAGCTTTAGTTTGTTTCATTCCAGAGGCACTCCCGATTAGTTTCGTTGAGATAAGATTATATATATTATATAATGTTTTGTAATGAATCCAAAAACACTCGAATTGAATGGCCAAATCGTAAAAATACCACGCCATGTTGCTATTATTGTTGATGGCAATGGACGCTGGGCAAAAGAACGTGGACTCACGCGCATGCAAGGGCATGACGCTGGTTTCAAAAATCTTAAAGCACTCGCCAATCATATTTTCGATCGCGGCATTGAATATATTAGTTTTTACGTGTTCTCCACGGAGAACTTTAAGCGCAGCAAAGAAGAAGTTGGACATCTTATGGACATCTTTGTCCTGCTTTGCCGCCATGAACTAAAAACTTTCATGAAGAATAATATCAGGGTAATTTTTAGCGGTGGCGACGAACCGCTCCCGCAAAAAGTGATTGAAGCGCGTGATTGGATTGCCGAGCAAACCAAGAACAATACTGCTGGCACAATTAATTTCTGCCTTAATTATGGCGGACGTGCCGAAATTGTAAATGCCGTAAAAAAGATTGCGAGAGATAAGACTCCAGAAGAGATCGAAGAATTAACCGAGCAAGAGTTTTCAAAATATCTTTACCAAGATTTGCCAGATGTCGATTTAATGATTCGTACGAGTGGCGAACTCCGCCTTAGTAATTTTCTTCTTTGGCAAAATTCCTATGCAGAATTTTATTTTCCGAAGACGAAATTCCCGGATTTTCATGAAGATGATTTCGATCAAGCGCTAGTCGAGTATACGAGCCGCGACCGTCGCTTTGGTGGGATTAAAAATAACTAGTATATAAGAGCTATCTATTCATTAAACTTATTCGACTCATTCCGGCAGTGGAGAGGATTTGTCAAATTATAAAAACAAAACAAAAAAAATGGCTCCCCCGGCCAGACTCGAACTGGCAACCTCGAAGTTAACAGCTTCTTGCTCCACCATTGAGCTACAGGGGATTGCACCTATTATTCTATCAAAAAGCCTTCTTGCCTGTCAAGAGAAAAGCATTATGTTAAACTGCTTGCGCTTTTAGCGGAAAAATGTTAGCATAAGCACAAATAAAACAAGAGAGGGTAACGCAGTGAAAATAAAAATAATTACAATAGCTGCAATTGTTGGTGCAGCGGTGGTAATACCGCTAGTAGCCTTTAATCAAAATTCCGGCGCACAAGCCTCAGCCTATATGGATTATAGTTCTGTCACGCCAGTTATTAACGAAGAGTATGCTTCGTCTCGCATATATTATACGAGTGATACTCAGATGATTGTCAAACAGGACGGTAGTGACAATACGCATACTGGCAATTTCAGTAACAGCTACAAGGTTCAGCCGGGTAAACAGTTCGTCATGTTAATCACTAATTCATCTGCGACTGACAATGCCGGTAATCCAGTAGACGTAATTTGGAAAATTAACAATGTAAAATACTGGTCCGAAATAAGAGATGAGCTCGGTGAGCGAGTCGACGACGCGGAGGAATTCTTCGCTATTACTGAACGATCATCGACATGTGGCTCTAGCGAAACAATACCAGTTACGCCAGATCACGATCCATGCGAGGGAGGAGATGGTAGTCATACTCTCGGCGCTGGCGACCCAATTATGTTTTGGCTAAATTCACACTTTGCGAGCGGCGATTTTACGGTTCAATATATCAAAAAAGGCACATTCAATGATAGCAGTCTTTCCGGTGTACCGGCTGGTTTAACGCGCCTGACTTATCTTGCTTATGATATTGATGTTCCTAATGCTAGCCACTACACTACGCCTGATTATTTTGGCGGTAATGAGGGCGTTCGTGTTACTCCTTCTAGCGCCAGCAAAACTACTTTCTATTACAACAAAGACCACAAAAGCGAAGCATTTCCGGATATGTATGAAGCAGAGAATGGTCTCGCCATTAGCGGCATGGGTGATGGCGGATACTCGGCGGCTTTTAATGGTATTCATTGGGCAACTTCATATTACGCAATGGTTACGGATATGGCGAACTCTAGCTATACCTTCACTTATGCGGCAACTTCCGCTGGCACCTCCTACTTCTTTGGCTCGCCGTCAGCATATGATACGCCCGCTCCAGCAAAATATGTCGAAGAGATTGGCAGAACCAATAATCGCGCTACGACTGGCAGTAAGTTCAACTATGTCATCACCCAGCGTATCCTAAACACATTTAGTACTGCGAATGATGTCTTGACTTTTGCTTCACTCCACTCCAGCTACCCATCTATTAATGAAAATCGCAATTATGTAAGCTTTGTTGTACGAGATAATATCGACGCCAACCTTATTCTTCCGAGCGCTACTGAAGTGAAAGTATACAAGGGAAGCACTAATGTAACGGATAAGTTTGAAGTTTCAATTGATAATCGCAAAATTAGCGTCAGCGTAAAACCTAGCTACCTCCAAACGGCAGATTTTTATGATTCGGTTTATAGGATTGTTATTCCTGTTACTACAAAGAACATAATAACTACGAAACAAATTCAAAACAATGCTACTAGTGAATACAAATATACGAATGTTAATGTGGCTGCAAAAACTTCAGGTTATGCGATTACGGACATCTATCATAAGCTAACCGTTCGTCATATCGATAAAGAGACCGGTAAAGAAATATCTGATACGGTCGTTTTGGAGCAGGATCACGGCTCTCAATATACAACATCCATGGCTTCGGACCTACCGACTGGCTATCAGCTGATTTCCATGCCAGACAATGCTACTGGTACTATATATTCTGATGTGACTGTAGTTTATTACTACAACATCCCAAAGAATCCAAGTACGCTTGATCGCGACCTCGTTCCATTTGCGATTATATTTGGCGGCACGGCACTCGTCTCGGCAGGAATCTTCTATCTCGCATCGAAACGCCGCTAAACAATCGCTCGATTCTTTGCTAGAATAGAACTATTAAACACGGAGGAAATATGTGCGGAATTGTTGGATATGTGGGTGGAAAAAAGGCGCAGGACATTTTAGTTGGTGGGCTCAGGAGGCTTGAATATCGCGGTTATGATTCGGCTGGGATTGCGACCCTGGATGATAAAAATGAAGCGCATATTACTCGCTCGGTTGGGAAAATAGCTGAATTGTCAAAGGCGCTCGAATCGGAGCCGCAAACCGGTCATCTTGGCATTGGTCATACTCGTTGGGCGACCCATGGTGGCGTCACTGAGACTAATGCACACCCGCATCATGCCGGCAATATTTATATGGTTCACAACGGCATCATCGAGAACTACAAAGAGCTCAAGGCTGAACTAAAGGATTATAAATTCGCGTCCGATACTGATACTGAGGTTCTCGCTGCGCTTATCGATAGTAACTACAAGGATGGTATCTCGTTGAAAGATGCTGTCGCTAAATCCCTGAAGCGTATTCGTGGTACCTATGGTATAGCTGTATTTTCTCCTAAAGAACCCGGCACGCTCGTAGTCGCACGTCTTGGCTCGCCGCTTATTATTGGCTTAGGGCAGGGCGAAACGCTCATTGCGTCGGATGCTTCCGCGCTACTCGGCTATACGCGCGAGGCAATTTACCTCAATGATGGCGAACTTGCGGTTTGTACTGATAAGGGCGCAGAGGTTTTTACGCTAAGCCTAAAACATCTTGATAGTAAGCCAGAAACTATTGAAGGCGACCTTGCACAAATTCAGAAAGGCGGCTACGACCATTTCTTGCTCAAGGAAATTATGGAGCAAGCTACGACTTTGCATAATACTTTGAGTGGCCGTATTGATCCAAAAGCTGGCAAGATGCATCTTGGTGGCCCGAACCTCACCGAGAAAGAAATGCGCGACATTCATCATGTCGTGATTGTTGGCTGTGGTACTGCTTATTATGCCGGACTTCTTGCATCGTACTATATGGAACAACTCGTTCCAGACCTTACGACTGAGGTTGTAATTGCTAGCGAATATCGCTATCGTTCATTCCATCTTCCAAAAGATTCAGTTGCTCTCGTCGTTTCGCAATCTGGTGAAACTGCCGATACGCTTGCGTGTTTGCGTGAGATTAAAAAGCGCGGTATCAAAACCCTCGGTATCGTAAATGTCGTCGGCTCTACAATCGCGCGCGAAGTTGATGGTGGGACTTATGTTCATGCTGGTCCAGAAATTTCCGTTGCTAGCACGAAGGCTTTCACGGCACAGGTTGTAGCGATGCTTATGTTTGCCGGTATGATTGCGGAATACCATGGTGGCGATCCAAAACTCATTGCTGAATTTACGCGCGAACTAGAAATTCTCCCAGCAGAAATTGAAAAGACCCTGAATGACAATCGCGAAACAATGGAGAAACTTGCGAAAAAGTACTCTAAATTCGATCATGCGCTTTATCTTGGTCGCGATACTGCATTCCCGATTGCACTTGAAGGCGCCCTCAAGCTCAAAGAAATTTCCTATATTCACGCTGAAGGTTATGCGAGCGGCGAACTCAAACACGGTCCGATTGCTCTCATTGATGACCGCTTCTTTGAAGTATTTACAATCCTTGATAACTGGCTATTTGACAAATCTTGTGGCGGCCTCCATGAAGTTCGCGCCCGCGGCGGCAAGACGATTGTTTTGACGAATTCTAAGGCTGACATCGAAGCCGACGATATTGTTCGCATTGATAGCCCAATCAAACTTCTCATGCCAATTCTGCTTAACACTCTTCAGCAGCTCTTCGCCTACTATGTTGCTGTCGACCGCGGCAATGATGTTGACCAGCCTCGCAATCTCGCAAAATCTGTAACAGTAGAATAGGAAATGACTGAGCCCGCCCGCAATCAAAAAACCCAAAAAAGCAAACGACGCAGCGAGCGGCGCTCGAAGCATGATTATCCGCGCATCTCTCTAAAATCGATTCTTTATGTGACGAAAATTTATCGCAAGGCCGTCGGCCTACGTAGTTTCTTTTTTGCATTTTATCGAATATACAGCTCGGTTATTCCGACTATTACGGCAATCTTGTCCGGTGCCGCCGTAACGAGCATCGTCGGTGCGATTTCGACACGAGATTTTGTTCCTTTTATAATCATTGCGGCAGTTTTGCTTGGGA
>CAMKFS010000002.1 GCA_946411935.1 uncultured Candidatus Saccharibacteria bacterium
CTCATGACCCCCTGCTTGCAAAGCAGGTGCTCTAGCCAACTGAGCTAACACCCCAACTAATTTTTAATGTATGACTTTTAAGGGGTTGCTCGTGCAATGTTAGCGCTCTAATCAGCTGAGCTAACGCCCCATTACATAAAGGAAGAAAGCGGGGGGGCGCTTTCTTCCAAGACCTATATTATCACATAGTAGCAAAAAATGCAACATTTTAAAGCACAAGAAAAATACCCGACGCATAAAGCGCCGGGCATTAGCCAAAATATGTTTCTTGCATTTGGACGATCTTGTCTTATCAGTAGATTGCTCTAGATTGTCTCAAGCGACAAATCTACTAGGCAAAGCAAATCCTCTGGATTATTGTCATTTTGGATTTCCCAGCCATCTAACATAAAACAGCCAGCAATGGCGTCACGAAGAGCACTAAAACTATCCGAATCTGATTTTGATACACGACCATATTCTTCGGAATACAGTATATAGCTGCCATGATCGCGACTAGTGCGCCTTGAAAACCAAATCTTACCGTGCGCCTTAACTAAGTTCCATTCGAAGGTCGAATTCCCCTGTGTTATAACAAGCGGTTCGTTGGTCGATAATTTATCAACGACATTTTTCGCAATACGCTCCGTCTCGCTTAGACGACTGTCGCTGCGTATCTGCTTTTTGCCGTCGCAATCCGGTTTTACCCTTGCGATAGTGCCGTATCGATACATCACATGATTCAGGAAAGCGGAATAAGATTGGTCGAGCGCTTCTAAAATTTCCTGAAGCCCAAGGTCGCCTATTCCAGCCACTTCATCAGTGAAGATCCTCTCAATTTGCCCCCTCCCAGATTGCCAAACATTAGCATAGAAAGTCACAAAATCGAGCACAACATTATCAAATATCTCTTGCTTTGAGCTATTATCGGAAACTGAGCAGAATGAAAACGATTCACACTTCTTGTTATCCGCATAAATAACTTTCTGCGCGTAAATGACATCGTCAATCTTAGCCACGCGCCAAAAATGAGCTACATCATAGCCGCCAAAATAAAATGGCGGATTGCCTGTCTTTTCTAATAAGGCAGCAATTTTTTTATCATCCATGTAATATACCCCCTACATATTTATTAAGGTTCTCCAAATGCAAAAACACAAAAGGTATTTTTAATAATAACAAATACCCCTATAAAATGCAAAGGAGGATCATGAAACCGTGACAAATACTTCCAAGCAAAACGAGCAGATGAAAAACCGAATGCATATATTTAAACTCACGCTCAAGTCCAAAGAACATCGCGCCAATTGTATACATAATTCCGCCCAAGAATAATAGAACCGTACCAATCGGCGGAATAACGGTCATTAAATCAGGCAGACAGAGAATAATACACCAGCCAAGCCCGAGATAACAGGCCATTGAAAACTGTGAAAATTTTTTCAAATCGATGGCATTCAAAATAATACCAACAATTGATGTTAGCCAAACTACGCCGAACATGATCCACGCAACGGCCGGTTCCGATTTCATTAATGCGATTAGAGTCACCGGCGTATAAGTACCAGCAATTAGCGCAAATACCGAGCAATGATCAATAACTTGCATTACTTTCTTTGCGCGTAGTGATGGATTTAAGCCATGATAGACAGCCGAAATTGTGAATAACAACAGCATCGAAACCGAGAAGGCAAGCCCCGTCAATACGCCAGCAGCGCCATATTCTCTTGCGCCACGAATAATACAAAGCACTACGATCGGTATCGCAAAAGCTGCCCCGACAATATGCGAGATCATATTAAATATTTCTTCGCCTCTCGTATATTTAGGCAAATCTCCTTGCAACTTTTTCGCCTTTTTCATCATTTCTAATTATATCGTGATTGTTGTAAAATAAAAGTATGACGGAAAAAGCAATTCATAAAATCGAGGTAAAAGGCGCGAGAAAAGTTCGCAAATTTGCCATACCATTTAGTATTAATATAATCATGCTCGCATTAGGTATTTGCTTACTTATTTGGGCAGACAAAGTCACCACGATGATCTCAATTATCATCGGCGTCACCTTCCTAGTTTATGCTGCATATAATCTTATTGCATATTTTAGAGTAGAGAATCGCTCGCTTGCCGACCAGGCGAAGCTTATCAGCGGTATCGCACTCGCAATTGCAGGCATTTTTCTCGTCACGCAAAGCGATTTCTTAAAAGAACTCATTTCGGTCTTTATCGGATTGTTTATTCTCGTCGAAAGCATCCTTCGCCTTCAAGATGTCCTTGCCAGTAAGAACGTCAATCCGAACTACAAGAATTCACTCGGCTTAGCAATCATCGGCGTCGCCTGTGGCGCACTCTGTATCTTCGGTAAAATTGTCATTCCGGATTTGATCCTGCAGGTTCTTGGAGTTCTCTTGATTGTATTTGCATTAACCGACACCGCTGGCGGCATCATGGTCAGCAAATCCATGAAAACCGTCAAAGCCAAAGTTATTGACGAAAAATAAACTTAATTGCCGCAGGCGAGCATTTCTTCGCCGTCATTTTCAGAATCGGCGAGCTCTTCATTGAGCAACTGTAAATCTTTTTCATCTTCATCATTCATAACTTCATTTTACATCAAAAAATTCACCATAAATAGTCCCCATATTTACAAAACTACGTTATAATAACGGCTCTGGCGGCCACATTAATTATTACGACGGCAATAGAAAAATCGAGCTAATCAAAGCTCGATTTTTTTCGTTTCATTGGATCGCGTATAGCTCTTTTCCGTCTTTTATGCCGACCATCTCATCATCCGTAACACTATAACCATGCCCAGTGCCATGGCGAATGCCCCATAAAGTATAGTCGCCTAAATCTATATCGTCGAAATCATCTAAATTCCAGACAATAATTGATTTTCGGTCATGGATAAACGAATATTTATCGTAGCCCACCGTCACAACGTCTTCGCTATTGCTCATACAGACTCGCGTAGGCCTCGCATTAAAGATAATGTAGAACGAACCATAGTCGTCTAAACCATTATATGCATTAATATCTGCACGCTCTGTCAAAATCGCATTCATATGCGTCGCAGAATCCGTGAACGTCATGCAACCAATATCGTTGCATTCGCGCATATATTTAGCCCATATCATAAAAGACGACCGCCAATCTTGTTCCAATAATGGCGCTTCAGAATACTTATCGCCGCCTAAAAGACAATGAGCATTCAGCTTCTTTTTATCGGAATAGACGATCATTTTGCCTAAATCATCGCTAGTATAGGACCTCTCGCTAGCATCGCAAAGCATGTGCTCTAAAGACATAAGCCTTTCGAATCCGAGAAACGATCTAAAGTGCATTTCCATATCAAAACCCCTCCTTTTTGATAAATAAATATACAAGAAACAGGTCTTAATTATAACACATTTTAAGCAAAAAGATAAGGCCAGTATCCATAGAATCTAAAACGAATCAAAAATAAACAACTAAAGGAACAAGATGCTATAATAGAAAAAGTTGAAAAAAATAATATTAGGATACGGATAATGAAGAAAAGTGTAATAAAAGCCGTGCGAAAGAATAAGGACGTAAAAGACTTCATGCTTTATTTCATCGTTGGAGGTTTAGCTACGATTGTCGAATGGGGAATATTCTTTCTCTTAAATCAATTACTTGGTATAAACCACCTACTAGCCACTGCGATT
This sequence comes from uncultured Candidatus Saccharibacteria bacterium, assembly GCA_946411935.1. Classification (GTDB taxonomy): domain Bacteria; phylum Patescibacteriota; class Saccharimonadia; order Saccharimonadales; family Saccharimonadaceae; genus UBA2834. Next base: position 3,672 of record CAMKFS010000002.1, read on the forward strand.
GCTTTCATCTTTTCTACCATTGCCAACTGGGGTTTCGGCCGCCTCCTTGTCTTCAAACGTAGCCACGAAAGCCTTTCTAAGGAATTAACAAAAATATACGCCACGAGCATCGTCGGCCTAATCATAAACGAGTGCATTATGTATTTGGGCGTCGACGTGTTCGGTGCACATGCTATGCTTATTAAAATTATCGCAACTGCAGTTGCATTCATTTGGAACTTCCTTGTTCGTAAGCACATTATTTATAATGATGGCAGCAAGCCAAAGACCAAAACAGAGCTCTTCTTCAAGAATCATAGAGGAATAATCATCTCGGCTATCCTTATTCCATTTATATTCTTTGGATTTTTTAAATTCGTTGTCCCTACAGATATAAATAGTTTTGGCTATAGACACAGCTGGCTATCTGGTTCAACCATAAAGTTTGTCAATTATTGGCTCGAGGAGGGTCCGGCTAATCTCAAATTCACGAATTACGAGAGGCCAAATTCTATCGAATCTAGCAACTTAGACGACAGGGTAGCGTATCTCAGTTATCCAACTGGCGAAACGATGTTCGTATATCTCTCTGCAAAAATCGCCGGGAAAAGCCAAATCACAGTCTCCTATCTGCATAAATTCCAAATGATCATGTTCGCGCTAACAGGTGTCCTAATGGCGCTTTTCGTCTATCTCTTTGCGGAAAGAAGCCTAAAAATTAAAAAAGACTATATAAAAATTATTATGTCTACGGCAATCGCCACCCTCTGGATGTTGATGCCTGCCTGCGCTTATTATCTTAACAACGTATATTTCGCAGATCAATGCGTCATCCTCTGGACTACTGCATTAATACTCGTCGAATATATATTCAGAACCAGCAAATCCAAACAGCAAAAATTGTTAAAAGTACTGCGAGCATTATTGCTTTACGGCGGCATTTTAATAGACTATTACTTCTGGATTTTAGCATTCATATTCTTTGCCGCTGAAATAATTAGCGCAGCAGTAACACTCAAAGGATCCGAACGAAAACGAGGAATTGTCAGCATCTTGCTTTGGTTTGGAATTCCGGTCATACTCGCACTTTTGACGTATTATATTCAAATCAGCCAAACTGATAATTGGCTCGATGTCATGCGTTTTAAATATGGAATGAGAGTTACCGGGGAGGGAATGACGTTAGGAGTTCTCCTAGACATGATAAGCGAGCATCTAAGAGTTGCCTTTACTAATAACGGCAGCGGTTCATACTATTTCCTACAATTTACAGTCTTTGCATCATTAATTGTCGGTCTTATCTGCCTAGTCAAGAATAAATGCCTTAAAAAGCTATTCAATGATCCAGGAATTTCGATTATCACTTGTATTATCGTGGCGACTGTTGGGCAAATCCTAATCTTCAAGCAACACTCAGCAATCCATGAATTTTCAATAGTAAAAGTAGCCTACATTATCTCCCTCTTGCCAATTGTTATTTTCATGGAAGCAAGATACATATTTCTGAATCGCGGCAAAAGAAACTCGAAAGAATCAAGCAAAAATACTCTGGCTATATTCGCGACAGGGTTCTTCGCCGTCGTATTTATTACTGGCGTTCCATACAGCACCATAGATTATGCTAATGCAAGACTCGGGCAAAAGGATTTCACTTTAGAACGAGAAATTAAATCTAACACCGACTATAACGACATTGTTTTCTCGTTTACTAAAGAAATCGATATAAATCCGCCAGAACCTCTTTCGATTTCGCATAAACAAGTCTATAAAGTGAAAAATATGTCCGAAATTAAAGAAAACATGTCTAAATATTCGGAAAAAGCTAAGGCAGTATTTATCATAGAAAAAGAGCAAGAGCTAGAAGACAAGACTCAAAATTCCGAACAAAAGTGCCTTGAGAAAAATAGTGACATACGGTTCGAAAACGATAGCTTTATTATCCTCGAAATAAATAACTTGGAAAAATGCAAATAAGACAGCGCAGAACACGATAAAAAGATTATTAAAAAATAAGAGCCCTTTGAGGGCTTTTATTATGCTTATACTTGGCTGGGTCTGCAGGATATGCCCTCCGGGCAATTTGCAAGCAAATGAAACAATGCGCCGTCACTCGCAAGCTCGCCGGGCATTGGCATTCTATTAAACACTATCTAGCAAATCTCGAAAAGTATGATAAAATCTCTCTTATTAGAGGTGGGAGTTCATTAAAAAGGAGGTTGAGTTTATGAGAGCAAAAATTACTCTAGAGATTAGCAAGTGTAATAGCTGTCCTTATCATGAAATACACGGTATCCACACTGCGGATAGTTTTGAGAATGAAACCGGCATTTATTGCGGGGAGCAAGACGACATAACGGATAGTTGGGAACGCTATACTTATGACGGACGAGTCGACAAGAAGCTTATTCACTCTTACGATATTTGGGAATCAAGCGAAGCGAACGTCCCAGCCTGGTGTCCATTCTTAATCAAAGAATACGATCGAATCATTAAAGATATAGTCGATAATCATAAGAATAATATCAGCAAGAAAGACGAACAGATAATCGACTTGGCATCCAAAATTATAACCGCTTTAGCGATTTATAAATTTGACGGCTACGTATATAGTGGAGCGCTTCATTATGGCTCCATCGAGCGCGACCTTCGCCTCGCAAAAATCGCTCAGCTCGCCAAAAGTCAGTTTCTAAATACCGAAAAACTAGGTCTCGGGAAAGAAGACGCCGAAATCATAAAAACCGCAGCGGGCTATGCGACGGAAGAGGGCATTACAAATCTCGTTAATGCCTTTAAGGAGGTGAAGCTAAAAGCAAAAGGCAGTATCTGCCTACCAGTTCTCGATTCGAATATAGTAGTGCCCGCAGCCGTCTATCTCGCAGAGATGATAGTTACAGCTCGTCTATACTACACCAATGTCGACTTCACATTTAAAAATCGCGGCAAAGATAGGAATGGCCTCGAGCTACCAATTAGGACGGCAGAGTTACGCTATACCGCAATCAAATATTACGAAGATGGCCCGATTGATTATCCTAGTCATATTTTAGATGGCGAAGAAAAATATGACATAATGCAGCAATATGTCATTCTCAGTAAAATCTTCGGCATTAAAACTTATAAATACTTCATCAACGGCACGCAAATTTCTATCGGAAAGATAAAAGAAAAACTAAAAGAAGAAGCCTAACTCAACTCCCACCCGCCCCTGCCATAAAGCAGGGGCTTTTCTTTTTTAGCCATGTTAAAATATAAGCACTCAAGCCAGCCAAGTCATTCTACGAAAAAAATGAATCCTTACGGATTCTTTTTTATTCTTTGATTTGGCTGGGCCTGCAGGATATGCCCTCCGGGCAATTTGCAAGCAAATGAAACAATGCGCCGTCGTTTTCTAACGAAAACCGGGCATTGGCGAACCTGGCTCGAACCCTGCCTCGCCTGCGGCGAGCAATGAAATAAAAAACAGCCCTTACGGGCGTTTTCATTTCATTGTGGCTGGGCCTGCAGGATTCGAACCTGCGAATGACGGGACCAAAACCCGTTGCCTTACCACTTGGCGAAGACCCAATACAAAAATAATTTTATCATAAAAATACGCTATAATAAAGCCAATGATAGATACGGACAAAAAATACATACCTCCTGCAAAATATAAGCCCAAAGAATTTAATCCAAATAAACGCCCCGAAAAAGTACCAGGTTTCACCGCGCTCAGCTTCTTCACATTAATAGCTATATATATTATCAAGTACTGCATTGATTTTTTGTTAATGCCTGCGCTATTCGCAAACTACAATACGCCGCCATTTGCCATAACGTTCTGGGTCCTCGAAACCATTCTTATTACATTTATTTGCATTAAATTTGTTACCGGATTTGGCTATTTTTATATTCCAGCTTGTTTAGTCTATGCCATTCTTGTCGTCATTTGGCCAAACGGAATATTTGGATTCGGTATTGCCATGCCAGCCATTGCCGGCGCCGCAATCGCCTATGTTGCAAGCAGAATAATCGAACGCATCGAGATGTGGCTCTTCATAATCATTGGTTTTATAAAAATGTAACGTGTAGTTGGTGTACAAAAAAGCGCGACCATGTTAGAATGCAAGAGTTATGAAAAATGTTTTACTTTCAACGCGCGATCTCAAGAAAATCTATGGGAAGCGCGACTCAAAATTTGAGGCACTGAAGGGCATTGATCTAGACATCCAGACCGGAGAGTCAGTAGCAATTATCGGTAAGTCCGGCTCTGGTAAATCTACGCTCATGCACCTTTTAGCGCTCCTTGACCAGCCTACCGAAGGCACTATTAAACTAAACGGCAAAGTTACGAGCAAACTCAAGCAGCGCAGGCTCAACCGCCTCCGCAATAAAGAGTTCGGTTTCGTCTTCCAGAGCTTCTTTATGAACTCGAACGATACCGTGCTTAATAACGTTATTTTGCCGCTCAAGATTGCTGGCGTACGTCGCAAAGAACGTCGCCGCCGTGCAATGGAAGCGCTCAAAATCGTCGAGCTCGAAGACAAGGCTAAGAACAAAGCCAACGACCTTTCTGGCGGCCAGAAACAGCGCGTATGTATTGCTCGCGCTATCGTCAACAATCCAAAGGTAATCTTTGCCGATGAGCCAACCGGCAACCTCGATTCCGCAACTGGCGCAAAAATCGAAGAACTCCTCTTCGGCTTAAACCGCGACAAGGGAATTACACTTATCGTTGTAACGCATGACGAAGAGTTGGCCGAAAAGTGTAGTCGCCAAATCCGCATCGCCGATGGACAAGTCGTCGAAGACGATAAAGGTATCGCAAAGCATGATCCAAGCTTCATCGAAGATGCTAACGCCGACGGCATGCGCGACGAAAACCATACAAAAGAAATCGAAGTGGAGGAACAGTAATGAGAGTTTTAGATATTATCCACGACGCAAATGCCAATCTCTGGCGCAGCAAACTTCGAAGCTTCTTAACGATTCTCGCAATCTTTGTTGGTAGCTTCACGATTATCCTTAACTCCGCCATTAATGCCGGCGTTAATGATTTCATGGATAAGCAAATCGATAACATGGGCGGTGACGGCTATCTCGAAATGATGCCTACCGAAATGTACGAAAGCGCCATGAATATGATGGGCAATAATGGTCCGCAAGAATATACGGAAGACAAAGACAACTCTAATGCCTCATCTTATATCAAAGATGATCAAATCGAAAAAGCAAAGAAAATCGACGGCATTAAAGTTTTCAATGTTTTGCCAAATTCGACCGCAGATTATGTCACGAGCAAGAAGACCGATAAACGCTATCGTATCAACATCAATCTCGTCGTTGAGGGAATTTCCTTTGATATGAGCAATGGCGCTACGCCAAACACCGATAAAAATGCTGATTACGAGATTGCAGTTAATGAAGATCTTGCCAAGGCACTCGGCTATGAGAATGTCGCCGATATTGTTGGCGAGACTATCCAAATAGCTGTACCGAATAACCTCAAATGTTACACCGCCACCAAGCGTAGCGAGTGTCAAACTATCGTAGACGTAAAAGTATCTGGCACTCAGGCTCCAGGCATTCTCTCAATGGGCGGCAGCCGTACGAACCTTGCGCTCTGGAATAAGATTAACGAAATCAACTACAAAGGCATGCCAGCTGAGATGAATCGCAGTTATATGGCAACCGCCGATGTGGAACCAGAAAAAATCAAAGATATTCAAAAATCCCTCGAAGAGATTGGCCTTAAAGCCATGTCCGTCGAAGACGAAGTTGGCATGTTCAAGACTTTCTTCGACGCTATCCTAATCGTATTTAATATCTTTGGCGGCATCGCCCTTGCAGCGGCTTCCATCGGCATCATTAATACGCTCTTCATGGCCGTTCAGGAACGCACTCGCGAGATCGGTCTCGACAAAGCACTCGGCATGAGCAACGGCAAAGTCTTCTTAAGCTTTTCCGCAGAGGCAATTATGCTCGGCTTCTGGGGCTCGCTCTTTGGAATTATCGTATCGTACGTAGTAGGTCAAGTAGCTAACACGGTCGCAACACAAACCTTCCTTAGCGATTTCCCAACCTTCAAACTAGCGATCTTCGAACCACTCACGATGATTTCTATCGCATTGGTCATTATGTTTATCGCCTTCCTCGCCGGTACGCTCCCAGCCCGCCGCGCCTCAAAGAAAAACCCAATTGACGCATTGCGCTACGAATAAAAAAATTAAAGCCCTCCGCCCGCGGTCAATCCGCAAGCGGGGGACTTTTTTATGGTAATGAAATTAGCCTGAACACTCCTCCGATGTATAAAGTCGCAAGAAATATGAATGCGAGAAGAGCAATCGCTGCACCTGAATCTATAACCTTATAGATGTCCCTATCGTTAGTCATGTGTTTTGTAATCGCTAGTGTGATAAATAAGTATACACCAAAACACGCACCTTCATAAATTAAAAAATTCAGAGTATGGACTGCTAGACAGGCTAATTTGTACCCAAAGTTACTTAGATCGAATAATACGCTCACCGCTACACCCCCTTAACGAATGGCTGATTATTGAATTAACTACTATTCCAATTATAGCACAAGCAACATCAAAAGTCAATAGAGAGAACTCTAGGCAATCTTCTGCTTTTTCTTCGAAATAATATTCGCGACAATCACAAACAATACACAGAAGCAAAAAACAATAATCATATTTAGCAAGATTGGCCAAACCGTTTCAAAGCTCGTATTCTGCATCTCCATAATCTTATTATTTGCATCAATATAGTAATAGCTCGGCATTATATGCGCAATAGCCAATACTGATTCCGGTAGATATTCCGCTGGCACGAAAGCGCCGCAAAGGAAGCTCGAACCGAGCGCCACAACATTCATAATACCGTTGATTGCACCGCTATTAAATACTATGCGACTAATCAAATAAGCAATCGTCGTTGCGCAGGCCGTAAACACGAGAGCATTCGCCGCATACAGTAAACCGTGAAGGTTCCAGATTGTATCGAAGCCAAGCACAATGAAACCAAGCAAAACGTAAAATACCCAAGCCGCCAACGCATAAATACAGCAATTTCGAAGCAGGATTAGATTCATCTTTTTTAGCTCAATGCGGCTCACGAGATTACGTTTACGAATCTCAAGACGATTAAATGACGACATAATCAAACAAATAATCGTAATCACACATGCGAGAATCGTATAGTTCGCAAAGCTAAAATACCGCGTTGGTTTCGAATACTTCGACGTATCGACTTCTGAGTTAACATCGACTTTCGTGCTCGTCTCAAGCGCACCGTCTATCTTCGACGCTAGATCCTCCTCGCTCAAATTGATCGCCGCATAAGCTTGTGCGACCGTCAAATAGCGGTTTACGACCACCTTTGCCAGCTCGGCTGCATAACCAGCCGAAGAGCGTGTCTTGATCTCTGGATTCTTACCAAGCGCAATATCCTGATGAAAATTCTCCGGAATCTCAATCACTAGCATTACGTCATCGTAGAACAATGCATCTTTCAAACGGTCGTCATCTTCGTAGCCATCCTTTATCTTGGCGTTCTTCTCAAGATATTCAATAAAATTCTTCGTCACGCCAACTTTTTCATCATGATTAAAAATCACGATAGAAGGCTTTTTCGCCTCATAAGACGTAGTCGTTGAACCAGAGCTTATATTCATCGTACCGAACATAATCAAAATTACTGTGTACGTGATAATTGTGCCGATATTTTTGAGCGCAATCTTCCAAAATGCCTTAGATACTGTCATAGCGCGTCCTCCTTAAGCTGCGAATCGAAAGCACGAAGAATACCGCCGCAATCGCTAGTAAACTTGCTACATTCACCATAAACCTCGCCATGTCTTCATAATAAAATAGCGCATAAAAACCGTCCGTAATTTGGCCAACCGGGCTAATCTTGTTCACGAACGGCAAGGCTTCATCGAAAAAATTCTTCATACCGCCAAACATGCCTGCAAACAAACAGCCGACCATCGTGACAATCAAGATAATCACATTCTTTGCCGCATCATTCGTCTTAAGAATAATTGACAAGAACATCCCCATCATCGTTGCAGTAAGGCTGCCAGTCGCCGCTAGAGCAATGATAAGGCCAAGATTCGCACCGAACTCTACACCAAGAACAAAACGCATAAAGACAATTAGCAAAATCACCGACAAGAAGAGCATCGTATAGCCTGCAAGGAGATAGCTTGTAACCATCACGCTCTTGCGTGTTGGCGCAACCGCCACGCGCTTACCGCGATTCGAAATATTCGGTAAACAACGATTCATCATATCCGAACTGAGCATCGCGCCCTGCATACAAGCCATTGCAATTAAGGTATAAAACTCAATTACTATCATATTCATTACGCGAGACTCGTCTTTTACATTTGGCTCTGCCTCGGATACTATTTTGACTGCATTCTGATAAATCGCCTCTACATCAACCTCTTGGCCAGCCTGACGGATAATTTCGGTCGTAGCGATATCTTTTACCATCTTCGTACTTTGCGAAATCTGCTCAGTCGCCGTCGTCAGTACCGTCTGATTTGAACCATTGGCTTTAATCTTTACACGCGGCTCACCATCGGCAATATAGACATAGCCTTCGATCTCCTCATTTCCGAGCAATTCTTCAGCCTTCTCTTTATCTACATATTGAGTATTGAAGAGCCGATCATCGCCTTCACTCAAAGTTTTAAAAGCCTCCGAAAATACCTTATCATCTTTATAAGCTTGGTCGTCGACAACCGCCACATTAAATGCTTCGAAAACATCATAATCATGCAATCTCGCAAATGCCATATTGAACAAAATCGCAAGGATAAAAGGGAAGACCAAGGTCCAAAACACCAAAGCCTTATTCCTTATTAATGTTCTAAAAGCATATTTATAGTTATGCCAAAACATTAGTCACGTAACTCCTTGCCAGTAAGTTCAAGAAACACATCGTTGAGCGTCGGGCGTTCAGCAAAAATCTTGTTATAAGCAATCTTATTCGTCTTAAGATACTCAATCATATCCGACAAATTATTCTTACCTTTATTATAAACAACCTTCAAGACACCGCTGTCATATTCAACTTCACTAACATTCTTAATTTTTTCAAATCCACTAAGCTGATTCGGCGTAAGATCGGCAACTTCAATCGTGACTTTTTCTTCGATCTTCGCTAGAGCTTTTAGCTCATCATTTGTGCCACTCGCAATAATCTTACCGTGGTCGAGAATTATCACGCGGTCGCAGAGAATCTCAACTTCTTCCATATAATGCGTCGTATAGACAATCGTCGCGCCATCATCGCGAAGCTTCTTGATGCCTTCTAGGATATTGTTGCGGCTCTGTGGATCGACCGCTACGGTTGGCTCGTCAAGAAAAATTAGTTTCGGCTTATGCGCGATACCGCAAGCAATGTTTAGACGACGAAGCAAACCGCCTGAAAGCTGCTTTGGATACTGACTCTTATTATCTTCGAGCCCAACTAGCTTCAAAGCATCTTCGACATATTGTGCGCGCGTTGCTTTATCTTCAATATAAAGACCGCAGAAGTAGTCAATATTTCCATAGACGGTCAGCTCATCAAATACCGCCACTTCCTGGAACACTACGCCAATTTTAGCCTTTGTTTCATAGGCATCTGGCGACATTTCTTCGCCGAAAATCTTAATCTTGCCATCATCGAATTTCAATAACGCTAAGATACAGTTCATTGTTGTAGTTTTGCCTGAACCATTTGGCCCAAGCAGACCAAGAATCTCCCCCTCTTTGACTTCAAAGCTCAAATCGTCGACCGCTTTATTCGACTTGTAACTCTTCGTCAAATGTTTAACTTCAATCACATTTTTCATCTCTTTCATTATAACACTCTCGGCGCCCACTCTTAGCCTATAACTCACTACGCAATTGTCAGCCTATTAGCCCCATTGAACATACCATGAACTTAGTTTTCGTTTTGGAAACTAAGATCACAATAGTAAAAATGATATAATAGCCTCATGCAGGCAAAAATCGTCAAAATAGATAAAAATACTGTTACACTAAAAAACCGCAGCGGCAAATTTATCGATATCAAGAAAAGCAAGCTTAAATTCGACTATACGCTCGGCGACACAATTGACATTGACAAGAATGGCGACGAATACTACTACACCCCGCACCATGACACCGATAAAATCACAAGCATGGATGACTTTTATGAAGAAGATGCGAAAGGAACTAAAAGCCTAAACGGAATCAACGGCCTTCTATCTTTCTTTATTGTTACCTCAATCTTAGGATTAGTAATCGGAACCATCAATACAATCAGCACTGACTACAACTTTTCCAGATTAAATGGCCATTTTTATAATTTTTATACCGCAGAGGCATTATTGATAACAGAAAATTTCATCTTTTTTGCAGTAACTATCTATCAAATCGTCAACCTTGTCAGTATAATTACGAAGAAAAAAGCTGCAATTAGCCGACAAATATTTATACTATCCATTAGACTACTCTGGGCCATTATAGCAACAATATTTATCGCAAACCTGACAAGCGACATAGATTCCGTCTCTTCTAGACAAATTTGGTTTAATTATCTCCCTGAGGCAATAGGAGCCACAGTGGCATCGATTTTATGGATTATCTATTTTGCCACTTCGAAGCGCGTTAGGAATACATTAACTTACTAAATTATCAATATCCTTATGCAAGCAAAAATCGACAAGTTGGTTCCAGGCGGGCAGGGCATCGCTACACTCGAAGACGGCAAGAAAGCCTTTATTTGGAATGCACTCCCCGGGGAGACGGTCGATTTTAATGTTACAAAAAACAAGCGCAGCTACTGCGAAGGTATCGCAACCGCCATCTCTGATCCTAATCCGCACCGCATCGCTCCAAAAGACGAATGCTATCTTGCGACAAGCCCATGGCAAATCATGGATTATCCGTATGAGCTCGAACAGAAACGTGCGCTTGTGCAAGAATGTTTTCGTCAACAACATATAGACATCGAGCCAAAACAAACTCAAACCGATGGTAAAGATTTCCATTACCGTAACAAAATGGAGTACGCGCTCTATTGGAATAATGATGACGGCAAAATTTATCCCGCTTTTCACCAGCGCGGCACTCATCGCAAACTTCCAATCACGGCCAGTAGTATCGAGCGACCAGAAATCTGGAGACGCGCTCAAGAAATCTTCGCTAAACTTAATGCCGAACATGCCGAAGCGCGCAATTACCAATCATTGCTACTGCGCTGCGATCAGGCTGGCAATACTAGTGGCGACCTTTTCGTTAATCGCCAACCTCATCCAGTCATGGATAATCTTCACGACACGCTTTGTGGCTACGAATATAGCTATTCACCGAACGGTTTTTTCCAGATTAATTTACCAGTCTACGAAATGGTCTTAAACGAAATCAAGCAGCGCATCGCGACAAATAAAGTTCTTGATCTATATTCCGGCGTCGGCAGCATTGGTCTTTCTGTTGCGCGCGACAAAGAACTTACACTCGTCGAAGTAAACGGCGCCGCTTACGCCGAAATGCAGAACAATGCCAAAGATACGAAGGCAAACTGCATTCTCGCAAAATCCGAAGATGTCACCGACTATATCGAACCAGATCAGACCGTTATTCTCGACCCACCTCGTGCTGGCTGCGACGAAAAACTTATTACTGCGCTCAATACTACTAAACCTGATACGGTTATATATTTATCCTGCAATCCCATCACGCAGGCTCGCGATATTGCTCTCCTAGCAGAGAACTACGCAATCACCGAACTAATGCCTTACAATTTCTTTCCTCGCACACCACATATCGAATCACTCGCTATTCTGAAGCGGCGTTAATAAGCGGCGCAAAGGTTTTCAGATAATCGATTGCCTTTTCGCGGATCGATTCGCCTCGGCATTCAATCAAATTGTATTCAAACACGACAGGCAAATCTCCGAATTTCTTCAGAGCATCAACTAAAGCGCCCCAATTCTTATCCTCGGGATAAATCGGGAGGTGGTCATCCTCCGCAGAGCGACAGCTATGAATATGGAGATTCTGCACGGAGCTCATATATTCCGGAGCTAACTTCACTAATTCTTTCTCGCCATCCGCCAAAACATGGCCTATATCATAAGTAAGTCCAAGCTGCGAATACTCTTTTAAAACCGGTACAATATCCGCCATCTTTAGGCGACGATGTCCTTCCCAATCATTCAAATTCTCGATTAAAATTTTAATATTCGGACAGTTTTCTTCAACGAACTTTAATATTTCGCCAAAATATTGCTTCGTTTTTTCGACCGATTCTCGCAAATCTTCGTCATAGATCGAATGCAGAGTTACCAAAATCGGGCCATTACCGACAGAAAACTGATTAACATGAGTTAAAAACTCCTTTTGTTCAACTAGTGACAAAGTACTCTCGCCGTGAATCTGTAATCGTAACCTATAGTCCGGCACCAAAGCTGCAATTTCGTTTAAGTATTCTACCTCCGCTTGCTGATGATAATCCGCATATACCTCTATACCATCCGCATATTTCGCCACCAACTCCAACAATTCGCGCGGAGGAATTTCCATGAACTTATAATTTACACTTATTACGCTTTTCATCTCTACTATTTTACCGCACCAAAACGAATATGCTAAAATTACTCTTATGAACATCGCGATTCTAGGCGCAGGGGTTTTTGGCAAGGCTCTTGGAAAAATCCTCACCGACAATGACCATAAAGTCAGCTATTACGACCCAAACGTCTACCCAGATATCGATCTCGACATGGCCACCTACAAGGCAAACACGGTCGTAATCTCAATTCCGTCGATTTTTTTGCCAGATTTTATCGCTAATTATCCAAACGAACTTAAAACAATCCCGACCATCCTAGCGAGCAAGGGCCTCCTTAATATTGAGCTTTTTAATGATTTTGCGCAGTTTTCAGTTATCTCCGGTCCAGCTTTCGCTAGTGAAATTATGGATGGCAAACCTGCCACTTTCACCGTCTCTAGCCCTTACGCAATGGCACTCTTTAAGAATGACCAAATTTCCATAGAATTATTCGACGACCCACTCGGCATCGTCCTCTGCGGAACGCTAAAAAATATCTATGCTATCGGAGCAGGTTATCACAGCGATTCGATGAATGATATGGCGACATTCATCGAGCGCGCACATAATGAAATCGCTACTTATCTTCACAAACACGGCGCCAATCCGCATACTTCCGATTTAGCTTGTGGCCTCGGCGACCTCATCCTCTCTAGTACGAACAGAGAATCGCGCAACTTTAGCTTCGGCAAACGCCTCAAGGCTGGCGAAAAAATTGGCGACATTCTCAATGATCTTCAGACCGTCGAGGGATATAGCGCCGCCCAAATTGTCGATTCTGAGAATTACCCCCTATTACAACAGGTTCAGGACATAATTTCGCAACATTCGCAAGAATAGTATACTGCTATTGACTTTTTTGCCAAAATTTGCTATAATTAAAGCATAATTACTACAGGGAGTAGATAAGGTGAAAAAGGTAGTTTTTGCGCTTATCGGCGCACTAGCAATGGCATCAATTCCGCTAAATGTCAATGCTGCCGACGAATGCGTTATTCAGATTAATAGCGGCGAAACTAAAACTATTAACTACAACACTGGTGGCTGCCGTGTCGAAAACCGCGGTACCCTTAATGTAGTCAATGGAGCAAATATTTCGAAGTATACCCAAAATGCCTATGCGGCAATCGACAACTATGGCGTTCTCAATGTCAGCGGCGGCACGATTTATGCCGATTATGGCTACACAATCATGAATCACGCCGGTAGCGTAAATGTCAGCGGCGGTACGATTCATTCCATTCTTCATCAGGCAATCTGGGGCAAAGCCGGCACAAATATCCGCGTTACTGGCGGCACTCTCAAGGGTGCAATCGGCGGCGAAGAGGTCATTTATACAAACGGCAACATCTCAATCTGTGGCGGTAGCTTCAATGGTCCACGTTCCAATCGCGGCGAATCTATCGAAAGCGCCAGCTGCCCAAAGCCAGTCGAACCGGCCGTCTCTCAGCAAACTACCCCTAAAAACGAAGAGGTCATTACGATTTCTGTCACTACTTCCGAAAAGAAAACCCAGACTGCAAACAAAACTACAACCACAACCCCAAAAAGCGCAGCAACTCAAGTTATTGCCGTAAAGAACGACGAAAAGCCATCTGAAACTAAGGCCGAAACTCCAAAGCAGGAAGAAAAGATCGAAGCCAAAAAAGACGAAAAAGCCGAGCAGGAAACAACTGCCGAAACCGAAACTGAAGCAAAGGCCGAAGACAACAATTTCTTCGTCTTTGTCCTAGCTGCAATCATTGCAGTATTCGGTACCGCAACCGCAGCAATCGTCACTAATCGCATCCATCGTCAATAACTATTGCGAGTAAAAATAACTCTCCGACCAGGGGAGTTATTTTTTGTATAATAAAAATATGGAATTCGAAAAAGCCTACAATCATCTCAATGAACAACAGCGCCAAGCAGTCGACTACATCGACGGGCCACTGCTCGTCATCGCTGGTCCAGGCACTGGCAAAACTCAGCTTTTATCCGTCCGTGTTGCCAATATTCTCAAACAGACCGACGCTGCTCCAGACAATATTCTCTGTCTTACTTTCACCGAAGCCGCCGCTTATAATATGCGCCATCGCCTTGCTGATTTTATTGGTCCAGAAGCTTATAAAGTGCAAATCCACACCTATCATTCATTTGGCTCGATTATCCTAAACGAACACCGCCCAGACCTCAAAAACAGCATCGATGATCTCGAACGTTTTCAGATTATCCATGATATTCAACAGAAGCTCAAAATTACCGACCCACTTCGCGGCGATTTCTGGACAAAACAAATTATCAAAGCCATCGGCGATCTCAAGGCAGCCGCAATTGATCCAGATGACATTGACAAAATCCTCCATCGCAACAAAGAAGACAATGCTAAAATTCTGTCCGCTATCGAACTAGATCTCGACGGAATCAACAAACGCTATCCAGACAATATTCCACATTATCAAGGTATCCTCGAGGCGCTCAAGGATTTTGTCGATAATTCTGCTAACTATATAACCGACCGTGTCGAACCAATCGCTAACATCTATTACCGCTCGCTCGGAAACATTCTCCTTCAATATGACGGCGAAACTAGTATCGCAAGCGAACTCCGCGACTGGCGCAATAAATTCTTCATGAAAGACGAAAATGATAAATTCATTTTTAAAGATGCTGCCGCCAATGCCAAACTAGCCGACCTCGCTTTCGTTATGCGCGAGTACAGCCAATATATGAGCGAGCACGGGCTCTACGATTATGACGACATGATTTTAATGGCAATCGACGAACTAAAAAATAACGACGATAAACGCTATAATGCTCAAGAACGCTTCCAGTATATTTTACTCGATGAATATCAGGATACTAATGATGCTCAGTCGCAGCTCGTCGCACAGCTAACCGACAACCCAAGCAACGAAGGTCGCCCAAATATCATGGCCGTCGGCGATGACGACCAGGCAATTTACGGCTTTCAGGGCGCAAATAGCTCCAACTTCTTTGATTTTGACGCTAAATATCACCCAGAACACATTCTTCTTAGCAAAAACTACCGCAGCAGCAAAGAAATCCTCGAGCTTGCCCATAATGTCATCGAACAGGGCAAAGATCGCTTCTGCAATGCGCCAAATGTCCAGATTGATAAGAATATTACCGCCGAGAACCCTCCGGCCGAGACAAAAATCGAGTATCGCGCCTTCAAGACTTATCAGGCAGAATACTCGCATGTCGCCCGCCAAATCAAAATTCTCCTTGATGAGGGAGTGCCGGGCAGCAAAATCTCGATTATCGCCCCAAAACACAAGCATCTCATCTCGATTTTGCCATATCTTCACGCCCTAGATATTCGCATTTCTTACGAAAAACGCGAGAATATCCTCGATAATCCAAAAATCGCCACACTACTTGAATTTTGCAAATTCCTTCAAGCCATTTCCGAGCAAAAGCTCGAAC
The DNA here is from genome assembly GCA_946411935.1 of uncultured Candidatus Saccharibacteria bacterium. GTDB lineage: Bacteria > Patescibacteriota > Saccharimonadia > Saccharimonadales > Saccharimonadaceae > UBA2834. The sequence continues at coordinate 19,658 of CAMKFS010000002.1, forward strand.
GCGCCGATCAATACTGCTTCCATCTTTTCTCGCTTGAAGTATGGGGAATTTCTACCGTCGAAGTTCTCGGACTAATTAATGACGCCCACAAAAACCGCAACACGATTATTGAGGAGATGTTAAAAGAGGATCGCCCAGAGCATATCCGCAATGCAATCAATTGGTGTATCGAATTAGCCGCTAAAGTAGACGTCTATTCAGCCGAATTCATTATCACCCAAATCGTCGCAAAAGTCTTTGCCGACACCGACGATTTCGACTTTTATAGCAATCTCAATACGCTTCGCGATAGCATTTTTGCCAAGCAAGAAGTAAAGATGAAGCTTAGCGCCTTTATTGCACGCATTGAGGCCTACGAGCAAGCCGAAATCCAGATTCTTGACCGTTCTCCATATTATGAATCCGATGAAGCCGTCAAAGTCCAAACAATTCATTCCAGCAAGGGTCTCGAGTATGACTATGTTTTCCTAATTTCCGTCGACAACTGGAATTGGTCTGACGCAAAGGGGAATACTGACCATCTTACACTTCCACGCAATCTCGAATATGTTCGCCACACTGGCGATTCTGCCGACGAAAAGCTCCGTCTCTTCTTCGTCGCCATCACTCGCGCGAAATCACAGCTACTCATGAGCTATAGCTCTTCCGATTTCTCCGACAGGGAAGTCGACCGCCTCAAATTCCTCGATACTTATGAAGACGACGACAAGATCTATAGCCGCATTATTCCAGAAGAGTTCAACGAGATCATCCCAAGCACCACTACTGAAATTGAGCCAAAAGATATCTCGCCATCACTCTGGTTTGACAGTTACATTCCAGACGACGAAGTGCGCAAGAATCTCTACCGCAAAAAAGTCGAGCATTTCCGCCTCTTCCCAACTCAGCTCAATACCTTCCTTGATATCGAATATGCCGGTCCAATCGGCTTCCTTCAATCCTATATTATTGGCGTTCCGGGCGAATCTACTTTCTTTATGGATTACGGCAATTTCGTTCACGAAATCATGGATCAGGTCAACAAGGAAAAAATCAGCAACGACGAAGCTTATCAACGTTTCATGAAACTCGTCGACGAAGCAGCAATTTCCGAAGACGAGAAGCGCGACCTTCGCGATCGCGGCGATAACGAAATCATGAAATTCCTCAAAGCTCGCGGCGATCAACTCCGCGATACGCATGCCGATTCCGAAAAGGGCTTCTTTGGCGAGAATCTCATGCTTGGCGACGTCCCACTCGGTGGCAAAATTGACCGCGTTGAAATTAATGATGACATAAAAGAAATCACCGTTGCTGACTTCAAAACCGCAAAGCCAAAATACAAGTGGAACGACAAAATCAACTCCGTTCTCAAATACAAGCTTCAGCTTTACTTCTATAAATTCCTTATTGAAGATAGCAATGATTATAAGGGCTATAAAGTCACCAAGGGTCGCATCGACTTTATCGCCCCAGATGATAAAGGCAATATTTCGCCGTTAGAACTCGAATTCAATGACGAAGAAAGCGCCAAAATCAAGAAGCTCATCGAGGTCGTCTATGCCCATATTAAAGCGCTCGATTTTCCAGATACTAGCGAATACGGAGATTCGATGCTAAACTTCATTTCCGCACTTCTTAACGAATAGTTATTGACTTTTATGCGAAAAGTGATATAATGAAAATAGTAACTCACTAGTTAGTTTTTTGTTCATTTCGAAAGAAAGGGTGATGTATCAAAAATCCATATCAGAAGGGAGGTGAGAATGGATGGCTTGGTACCCATGCCCACGCTGCGGATCTCCATGTTCGAGTCCAGACGCAGCTGCACATCATTGCGATGCCTGGAGAACTCCAAGTTCAGCGCCTAAGATTAAATGCCCAACATGCCAGGGAACGGGAACAATAGTAACGACTATCGGACCTAACCTTATGTGCTCAACCTGCCAGGGTTCTGGAGAAGTATCTGCATATTAGAAAATAAGGGGTTTTACCCCTTTCGCCGCCACATTTTACGTGGCGGCATTTTTCGTGCTAAAATATATTTATCAAGCTACGCTTCGGCCCCTGGCTATGATTCATAAATTTCCGACGCCAATATTGCGTCCCCCTATTAACTTAAAGTACGCAAAGGATTTTTATGAATCAAAACACTTATCAGACTCCACTCCACGAAATAATCGATGTCGACGCAACTTTTTCGCGCAACATCCTAGGTCATTGTCGACCAATCGCCTTTCGAACAAAGAGCGGCAGAGAAGTTCAAATCAGCGAGATTGGCCTCATTCATCCTCGCTACGACGGCCTGAAGACTACTTTCGCTTTTGATGTAACGGACGGTTCTAGCGATTATCGCATTACGCTCGATAGCGAATCGCTCAATTGGTATCTCGAATTCGAAGGAGATCGCTATGCCTGAGCTCATCCGCCGCCCGCCAAACGATATTCTCTATATCGACCTTAATTCTTGTTTTGCTACTATAGAGCAGCAATGCCGACCGATGCTTCGCGGTCGTCCCGTCGCCATCACGAATCGCCTTGTCCCAAATTCTTGCATTATTGCCGCTAGCTACGAGGCAAAAGCACTCGGCGTCAAAGTCGGCATGCGTAGTCGCGAAGCCTCCGCAATCTGCCCAGATTTAATCTATGCCGAGACGGAGCCAGATAAATTCATCTTTGTTCACGAGAAACTAAAGCGCATCATGAAGGATTATTCCGCATCCGTCGTCATGAAATCTATCGACGAAGGCGTCATCGATCTCTCCGAAGCGCCAAAACATATCTACGAGCGTAGCCGTTTCGAACTCGGCCACGAAATCAAACAGCGCCTCAAGGACGAAATTGGTTGTTATATGCGCTGCAATGTCGGCATCGCAAGCAATCGTTTTCTGGCTAAGCTTGCCGGCGAGCTACACAAGCCCGACGGGCTCGACGAAATCACCGCCGACAATCAACGCGAGATTTTTGCTTCGCTCAAGCTAACTGATTTGCCCGGTATTAATATCCGCATGGAGGCTCGCCTCAACGCAGTCGGCATCTTTACGCCAATTCAATTCCTCGACGCCGACGAAATGACACTCGTTAAGCTCGTCTGTAAGAGTATCGACGGGCATAAATGGTATCGCCGGCTTCGTGGCATCGAGGTCGATTCCGCCACTAGTGATATTAAGTCTGTCGGCCGCCAGTTTGTCCTTGACGGCCGCAATCTCTCTCGCGAAGAAACCGATGCGCGCCTCGTTCGTCTTGCCGAAGATGTTGGCTATCGTCTTCGCAGCAAGAGTCTTTATGCTCGCGGCATTTACGTCTGGACCTACGATTTCCAAGACGGCTACAATCATCATCAACTCATCGCAAAGGAAGCTTTTAATAGTGATTATGATATCGCGCGCCTCGCCCGCCAACTCTACACTCGCTTGCCATGCCCAGTTCGTATCATCGGTATTACACTCTACAAGCTTCAGCCATATGCCGACCGGCAGCTCTGCCTCGAGCAGGGCAGGAAGGATCGCATCGATTCCGTCTGTGCCGCCGAGGATAAAATCAATCTCCGCTTTGGCGCTCGCAAAATTCACTGCGCCGACAGCCTCGGCACCGAGCAAGTTAAATGCAAAATCCCTTTTGGCTCTACTCGCTATCTCGACCATTCCATCAATTAAAAGTATAATAAGAACATGAAGGATAATCTTACAATCATTGATGGCAAAAGCGTCTTTTATCGCGGATACTACGCAATGGGGCATCTCGCCCTCCCAGACGGCACTCCGACTGGCGGTGTTTTTGGCTTCGCGACAATGTTGATTGAGATTATCGAGAAACTCGAGCCAGAATATATTGCCGTCGCTTGGGATAAGCCAAAGACTAATATTCGTCGTCGTCGCGAGCTATACGCCGACTATAAAGCCAACCGCAAGCCCGCTCCAGATGATTTTTACGCTCAAATCCCATTCTTGATGGAACTGCTCGAGGCTTTTCATATCCCACTCTACGAATTTGACGATTACGAAGCAGACGATATTATCGGTACACTCGCCCGCAAAGCCGACGCACAAAACGTTCGCGTCGAAATTATCTCTGGTGACCTCGATATGCTCCAGATCGTCGATGACGACATTCATATGTACCAGCTTAAGCGTGGCTTCTCAGATGTCCAGAAATTTGATATTGCCGCCGTCGAAGCAAAGTACGGCCTCAAAAAGGCGCAGTTCCTTGACCTAAAGAGTCTAAAAGGCGATTCATCGGATAATATCCCAGGCGTACCAGGCATTGGCGAAAAGGGCGCCGTTAAGCTGCTGCAAGATTACGAAACATTAGATAATATCTATGCTCATATCGACGAAATAACAGGCTCTATCGGGCAAAAATTGCGCGACGGCAAAGAACTTGCATATATTAGCAAGCAGCTCGCCGCCATTCAATTTGATGCTCCAGTGGAGTTTAAACCTGACGATACAAAACTAGCAGACTTTAATCCAGACGACGTCCTCGCTGTTCTAAAAAAATACCAATTCAACTCACTAGTTACGAAGTTCAAAAAGCTCTTCCCGAACGCAAAGAGCGAGCTCGTGTCGCAGTCAAAACCGGAGACCAGGCCATCGGAAAACGTTGTAAAAACTACAACAAATTATTCATTACCTAAACCAGAGAAAATCGAGATAAAAATCCCCGATAATCTTTACATCAGCCGCGACGTCAAAGCAGATATGCACGACAACCCGACACTTGCAAAGGAAATCCTAGCAGGACGACCATATTGGGATCTTGGCCAAGTCGACTTTCTCCTCGATCCACTCGCACGTAAATCCGACCAACTTGAGCTCACTATTACCTCAGACAATCAAACCGACTACATCGCCCAGCGTCGGCAGCTCGCCGCCATACCGAAGCTCGAAACTATCGTTAATGATTTCGATCTCCCACTCATCCCAACTCTTTATAAAATGGAAGACACTGGCGTAAAAATCGCCAAAGAGCGCTTCGATGCGCTTGCGAAAGAATTCTCCGGAGAGATTGCTGCAATCGAAAAAGATATCTATGAGCTAGCCGGGAAGAACTTCAATATCAATTCACCGATTCAATTATCTGAAATCCTTTTCAATGAGCTTAATTTACCGACCAAAGGGATCAAAAAGACTACTCGCGGTTACTCCACTGGCGCAAAAGAACTCGATAAGCTTCGCGATTTGCATCCAATCATTCCAAAAATCGAGCGTTATCGCGAAGTCAGCAAGCTTCTCAGTACCTATGTTACACCGCTGCCAAACCTTGCCGACAAAAATAACCGCATACACACCACTTTTACCCAAAATGTTACCGCTACTGGTCGCCTCTCGAGCATCAATCCTAATCTCCAGAATATTCCAGTCCGTAGCGATGACGGCAAACGTATCCGCGAATGCTTCGTTGCCGACGAAGGCAAAATTTTCGTCTCTGCAGATTACGCCCAATTCGAGCTTCGTCTCGCCGCCGCCCTCGCTAACGACCAAAAACTAATTGACGATTTTAATTCTGGCATAGACATCCATACAAAAACCGCAAGCGATGCCTTCCATGTCCCAATGGAAGAAGTCACAAAGAATCAACGCCGCGCCGCAAAAGTCATTAACTTCGGCGTTCTCTATGGCATGAGTCCAAAAGGTCTCGCCGATGCTGCAGGTATGAGTTTTTATGAAGCGAAAAAATTCATCGAGAGTTACTTCGAGCTCCGCTCACCAATCCGCCAATATCTCGACAATACCCTCAAGCAGGGCAGAGAACTTGGCTATGTCGAAACCTTCTTTGGTCGTCGCCGACCGACACCTGATTTAAACGCGCCGAATTTCCTCGTGCGCTCCGCCGCCGAGCGTGCTGCCGGCAATATGCCAATCCAGGGCACCGAAGCAGATCTCATGAAGAAAGCGATGCTCGCCGTTGATAAATGTCTTCCCGAGGACGCTAAGCTAATTCTTCAGATTCACGACTCCCTAATCATCGAGTGCAACGAACAATCCGCCGAAAGTATCGCTAAACTTCTTCAGGAAAAGATGGAGCAAGTCGCCCCGGAACTCCCCGTCAAACTCGCCGTAGATGTTAAAATCGGCAACGACTGGGGCAAATTATAGACATTTCCTAAAACGCTTGTGTTATAATTTAAGCATAAGCTTACAAGAGGTGTTTAAATGGTCAAAAAACAAAAAGATTTTTTTGCAAAGCATTTTAGCTTTCTATCTTTAGCGTTCGTCTTAATTGCCGGTATTCTATGCCTAGTTAACGTCGGGCGCGGAGCTTCTGCCGAATTCGAAGAATCGATTCTCGAAGACGAAATCGTAATCGAAGAAATTAAAACAGATTTGCCAGAAGAATTACAGGCAAAAACAGAAGAAAATACCGAACCCGTCATCATTGAAGACCAAATCCCAGCCAAAATAATCGACGACAAACCCTCGACCGAACAAGCCAGCGATGACATCGATTATTCGCTCAAAAGCCTCATCGTTGAAGTCTCCGACTATAACGCCATCAAAGATTACCCAAATACCAAAAAAATCTTCTCAAATTACTACCGTCTCGATTTCGATAGCGTCGACGCTACAAGAGAAGCTTATAACGCCCTAAAAACAAATTCCGGCATCGTTGGCGTAACGCCAAACAGGCGACTAAAACAGATTACCGAAAACAATGTAAGCCTAAAACCGCTCCTCAATGGCTATAGCACCGAACTTCGTTCCTGGGGGGTTAAAGAAACGGGCTTAGATCTCTATACAAACTGGAATACTCTTGCGAAGAATAATAATATCGTGAAGGTTGCTGTCCTCGACTCTGGTATTTATAGTAATCATATAGTTTTCAATAACAATCGCATCGCATACACAACAAATACCATTAATTACGTCAACCACAACAATTCACTATCCGATGATAACGGTCACGGCACCGCCGTCGCTGGCATCATTGCGCAGTCTACCCCAAATAATGTAAAGATTCTTCCTTATAAAGTCTTGGATGCTAATGGAGAGACAAGTAATGTCGAATCCGTTATGGAAGCAGCCTACAACGCCGTGGTGAATGATGGAGCAACAATTCTAAATCTAAGTTTCGGCGACAATAATGCAGAGTGTCAACAAACAGAAGAAAGGATGTTCCTCGAAATCATGCACGCCAGCGAAAAAGGCGCTATTATCATTGCTGCTTCCGGCAATGACGGACGAGATAAGATTGATTTTCCTGCAAACTGCGAAGATGTCATAGCGGTTTCGTCTATCGACAGCAACCGCCAACTAAGCTCTTTCTCTAATTATGGCGCCGGCGGAATCGATTTCGCAATGCCTGGCGGAATAATGCAAATTCCTGGAACCGAAACCCCTACAAGTATTAATTCCGGTGCCGGCACCTCGCTCTCTGCGCCATTCCTCGCCGCAGCCGCCGCTCAAATTCAGACTGAGAACCCCGATTACAATAGAGCCCGAACCATTGGCACCTTAGAGCAATACGCCGACCTGCGCTTTCCTTCCGAAAAATATGGCAACGGTATAGTTGATTTCAACAGCTTGTTTAACGACGGGCGTATTGGTCTCAAACCAAGAGCGACTGACTGGACGCGAACCGACAAACTCGAGGCATATTATGTCGCTAGAGAAGAAGTACTCTCGACCGCATTTGCGGCCGGTACCAGCCAACCTTCAGGCCTTAACACCATAATACCCGCCGAAGAACGAAGTAACTATGGCGCAGCAACCTCTGGAGACATTACTAGCAACGGTGTATACCGATATTGGATACGAGGCTCTAATGGAATAATTAAATACGCTGAAACCGAAGTAAAATATATTGACCGCCAAGGTCCAGGCTTCGCCTCGAGCCCGAAGCTGTATAATGCAGACGCATCGAGTGCGGTTGGCGTAGAGACGATCGATTCCCAAAGCGGCCTCGCCTCTGCAAAACTTTTCTACCGCAAAGCAGGCTCCGATGGCGACTATGAAACTAAGACTAATACCTACAATAATGTCATTACGCAAACCAGCGTAAAGTTCGCGCTCAGCAACCTCGAAGAGAATACTGATTATCAGGCATATATTGTCGCGACCGATAGACTCAACAATACGAGCCAGACTAGCAACTTTACCTTCAGAACGGCATCAACCACCACTCCAGACACACTCCCAGACGCCGATGGCAATAATAACGGGGAAGATAACACTAATACTCAGGTCGGCGATGCGGCTATAACCGACATTACGCCAGAAGCTGTTAAGACAAGCTCGACCAATATCAGCTCGCCAATCACTAATGATCCAATCTCGTCTAGTATTAGCATTTTTGCCATATCTAGCGCGACCGCAGCGACAGTGTATTACTTCGTTGCTAGGAGGCGCCGCTAATGCCATCCATCCTAATTGTTGGCAATGTTACAAAGGACGTTTATTTACGCCTCGATAACCGCGTCAATAATTTTGAAACCGACCAAAACGGCATTAAATGGCTAGACTTATCCTTCGACAACTCTCATTTCAACTACTATTCTCGCGTTAGCATCTATGGCGGCGCAAGTATTAGTCTCGAAGTTCTCAGCCGCTTCGGACTAAACGCAAGCATCTCCGGCACGCCAGCAACTTTCCTCGACGGCCAATTCATCGCAAAGGACATTCATACTACTTATCGCTACATTCTTTGCCAAGACGAGAATACGAGCCATCTCGAACCAAGCGAGGAAGTCTATACTAGCTGGCAGGTTCCAACTATAAATCCAGATTGGATCTATCTCGATAGCTCCGCCGTTATCTCGCCAAAACTCGCCAGCGAGCTCCTCGACTACCTCAACCTCAGCCGCAACACAAAGCTTGCGCTCTTCGTCGGTCGTCATGCTAACCAAAACACTAGCCATATTAAAGATTTAATAGCTAGAGCAGACCTGATCATTAATAGCGTCCCCCTCGAAGAGAAACACGACAACAATATCTATATCGGCAAGAGCTGTATTGAATACCAGGGACGAAAAGTCGACTGGACACTCAGTAATAAACGCGACATTCTCACTCGCCTATCTATACATCTAACTATCGCCGCTTCTATGCTCGGCGCCCTTGCCCTCGGCAAGAGCACAGACGACGCTCTCCTTCTCGCACGCGCAAATGCCGAGAATTCCAAGCTCAGTAGCACACTCAATCTCAGCACACTTGAGAAAAATATTGCAGGCGAATATTATCGCATTCAGAATACTAACGAAAGGAAAGAAAAGGTGTCAGAAATCGAAATAACCGCTCAAAAATTGATGGCTCCCGGCAAGGGCATCCTAGCCGCAGACGAGTCCGGCGGGAGTATTCACAAAAAATTCGAATCAATGAATATTCCAGACGACGAACAGCATCGTCGCGACTACCGCAATATCTTCTTTACCACGCCAGATATCGAAAAATATGTTAGCGGCATTATCCTTTTTGACGAAACCGCTCGCCAAACCGCCGACAACGGCAAGAAATTCGTCGAATACATTCGCGACCTTGGCATTATTCCAGGAATCAAAGTCGACCAAGGTCTGGTGAATTTCGAAAACTCCGACGAAAAATACACTCAAGGCCTTGACGGCCTGCCGGAGCGTCTCAAAGACTATTACGATATGGGCGCACGTTTCGCGAAATGGCGCGCTGCCTTCGAAATCACTGACAATAGCCCTAGCGATGCCGCAATTAAGAAGAACTGCGAAATCCTCGCCGATTACGCCCGCGACTGCCAAGCCGCCAATATCGTTCCAATTGTCGAGCCAGAGGTCGTCTATGACGGCGATTACCCAATCAAAAAGAATATCGATTATACTAGCAAAATCCTCGACCAGCTTTTCGACGAATTAACTAGAAAACAAATTAATCTTGCCGGCTGCATTCTAAAAGTCAACATGGTTCTCGCCGGTAAACGCCAAGAAAAGCAATCAACGCCAGCAGAAGTTGGACAAGCGACCGCCAAAGTCCTCAAAGAACACGTGCCACAAGAACTAGCCGGAGTCGTTTTCTTATCTGGCGGGCAAAGCGTTACTCAAGCCACCGAAAACCTTCACGAAGTCATTAAAAATGGGCCATTCCCATGGACCGTCACATTTTCTTATGCGCGCGCCCTACAAGATCCAGCTCTCCAGGCTTGGCAAGGCGATAATACGAACGCTGATAGCGCCCGACAAGCTTTTCGTGAACGCCTCATCGCAAATACTAATGCCCTGAAAGTCGACTAGTATGCCAACCGCCCCAAGCAAATCAAAAACTAAACACGGCAAGGATTATCTTGATGAGGCCGTCGCGAAATCGACCTATCATAGCAAGCCTATTAGCCGAAAGCGCGCCCTCTATGCCGGCATTCTCGGTATTCCGTTCGGCTGGGCAGGACTCCATAATTTTATTATGCATCGCAAAAAGCGCGGAATCTTGCACGTAATTTTTAGCACCATCGCACTCACTCTTTTCTTTTATCCGTTCAGCTACGGTATTACCGTCGTTTATCGCTGTAAGCTCAAAATCGAATGCATCGACATTTCGTCCTATGACAACACTCTTAACGTACTCATAATTGTCGGCTTAATTCTATGTGCGCTCAATTTTATCTGGGGCATAATTGAATCTATCGTAATTCTTATTAATCTAAAGCGTTTCCCAACCCTAGACAGACAAAAGTAGGCTCTCTTGACAAAACATCATTTTTAGAGTATAATATATAATATTGTAGCTATTGTTTATCTCTTGGGGAAAAGGAGGAGATTGCACATTGAGAAAATATAGCCTAGAGTCAGGTCGAATTATCGAATTTGAATCCGAAGACAAGTCAATCGAAGAGCTCGGAGAGCTTTGCAGAGAAATCATAAGACGCGACAAAAAGCGTAAAAAGGCGCCGTTTGACGAAACGTTGATTGCGATCGATTTTATTTGCGGCGGCGGATGTACTTGTTCAGAGTTAATTAATGATACTACCGCCAGTGAAGCGAAGAGAATCCGGGGTATCGTTAAAAAGTACGTTGACGACAGCGAAAATGTCAGCATCCCTTACGTCGTCTATCGAAAAAGTGGGCGTGAGCGCATCTGTTGCGAATGTACGCGCTGGAATAAAAATGAAATCTACTGGAGAGTCCTTCGCGCCGACAGTATTACTAGCTCAGATATCCAATACCTCGTTGACACACTAAAGGCGATCGGAATCTTCGATCTCGAAACACTCTAAACAAAAAACACCCCGCCTTTTATTGCGGGGTGATTTTATTGCTATATTATTCAGCTTTTTCTTCAGTTGAAGCTTCAGCTTCAGCAGCAGCATCCTCAGCGGCCTTTGCTTCGTCTGCAGCCTTGTCAGCCTCAGCCTTTGCTTCGCGTTCTGCGGCTTCTTCGGCTGGGTCATAGACATTAGCGATTGGCTGTTCTTTATCGAGCTCTTTATCGGCAAACTCGACGCCCTTTGGAAGAACAATATCCTCAATCGTCAAGCCATCTTCGATCGTTGCAAGCTTTGAAGCATCAACCTCGATTGCTTCTGGGAGATCAGCTGGCTTTGCCTTGACATCAATTTCCTCAAGCACTACCGAAAGGACAAGATGTGCCTTTGACGCATCAGAAGTCTCAAAGTTAACAATCTTGATTGGGGTAGTTGCTTCAACAACTTCATTTGCAGAAATTGCCTGAAATTCGATATTGCGAATAAAACGCTTCACTGGATCAATGTCGACAGTTTTTACGAGAACCATCTGCGCCTTGCCATCAATCGTCAAATCGATTGGAGAGTGGTAACCAGCAGCACGAATAGCTTTTTCTGTCTCATTATAGCTAGACTGAGTCAAGATCGGCTCCTTACCGCCAAAAACGACAGATGGAATTAAACCCTGCTCGCGCAAGCTTTTAACTTTTTTTCCGGACACTTCGCGTTTTGCGAGTGCTAATTTTGTATCGCTCATTAAACTTATTCCTATTTTTAAAATCTATTCTATATTTTAAGATAAGCTCAAGAGAAAATCAAGCATAAGCGTGCTAAAATAGAATATATGGAACTAAGTTTTGTTGTTGCTCAAATTCTAGCAGTCATAGGCTGGTTTTTCCTTATCTATAGCTATTACAAAGATGATATTCGCGAACTCCTTCGCATGCAGATTATCGCCTGTTCTTTTGAAACGGCTAGCTACCTCGTCCTCGGCGCCTACGCTGGTGTTTTCGCCTGCTTACTAGATTTGATTAAAGCTGTTCTATATTACAAAACCGACAAGAAAACTGCCGTCTTCTTCGGAACCTTACCGTTCTATATCGTGCTAGCTGTCTTTTCTATCCAGAGCGAAGGTCCAATCGCGCTTCTTCCGGCCATTGGTGGCGTAATCGACGGTTTCGTTCTCACTCGCAGCAAAACTACCGCTACAATCGGTAGCATCGTCGCCAGTACCCTCTGGGTAATTTACGACTTTGTTGTCTTCGCCTACGCCGCTGCGGCCGCTGATATCGTTCTTATTACTTCGAATTTCTTCGTTCTCTTCCTCGGCTACAGCCGCATCCAGCATATCGATAGGCTCCATGTTGTTAAATGCCAATATTTAACCCGCCACCTTAGCATCAATATCCTCAACCTCGACAAGAAAAATTATCCCGCTGAATATCTCTGGAGCGTCGATCGGCAACGCGACTTATTCAAGTTAAATCCGGATTCTATCATGCTGATTCGCAACAAAAAGCACATTATCGGCTATCTAAACTATCTCACTATTACCGAAGAAGCTTACAAGCATTACAAACGCGCTCTACAATTCTATCGCGACGTTTCGCCAGAGAGTATCACCGTCATGAAACGGCGCCGCAAAAACTATCTCCTTATCGAAAGTATTTGCGTTGATAAAAGCTATGACTCTGAAAAGATGGCAAACTTCATTTCGCGGCACTTCCGCACCTTCCTTCGCAATCGTCATAAACAGGGCTACAATGTTCATGGCATCATATCCGTTGCCATTTCAAACTTCGAACAGGAGTTTCTTGAATCCGCACAATTCGCCCACATTAAAGATTATAAGGGCGGGGAAGCGCTTTACGAATTAGACGATATCGCTGTCGCGAAATATATCAAACAGAATTAAAGAATTTTCTTCAAGTATCTGCCGGTATCGCTCTTAGCATTACGAGCAACATCTTCTGGTGTGCCGGTCGCAACGACCTTACCGCCACCCTGACCACCTTCCGGCCCCATATCGATCAGCCAATCGGCCGATTTGATTACGTCGAGATTATGCTCGATCACAATCATCGAATTGCCACCATCGACCAAACGTTGTAAAATCGACAACAATCTCTTTACGTCATCCGTATGTAAACCAGTCGTAGGCTCATCAAGAATATAAAGAGTTTTACCAGTCGAACGGCGACTAAGCTCCGTTGCAAGTTTAATACGCTGCGCCTCGCCACCAGAGAAAGTCGTCGCGGGCTGACCAAGCTTAATATAACCAAGCCCCACTTCTTGAAGAGTCTTGAGCTTGTTTGCAATATTCGGAATCGCTTCAAAGAATTCAACCGCCTCATCAACCGTCATCTCGAGCACATCAGAAATCGTTTTATCCTTAAATTTCACCTCTAAGGCCTCACGGTTGTAACGCTTTCCGTGGCAAACATCGCAAGTAACAAATACATCCGGCAAGAAGTGCATCTCAATCTTCAAAACACCATCACCCTGACATTTCTCGCAGCGGCCACCCTTAACATTAAAGGAGAAGCGACCGGCCTTATAGCCACGCACCTGCGCTTCTGGCTGTTCAGCAAACAAATCACGAATATAATTGAAGACTCCAGTATAAGTCGCCGCATTAGAGCGTGGCGTACGCCCAATCGGTGACTGATCAATTACAATAACCTTATTTAGGTTTTCGATGCCATCAATACGCTCATGCGCGCCAGAAACCGTCTGCGCGCGATTCAAACGTGCCGCAAGCTCATTGGCAAGAATATCATTCACGAGTGTAGATTTTCCCGAACCGGACACGCCAGAAACCACCGTCATAACGCCAAGCGGGAACTTCACGTCGATATTCTTGAGATTGTTTTCGCGCGCACCAATTACTTCCAGACAGCGATTCGTAACTTTACGACGCTTCTTTGGAGTCGCAATCTTCTCTCTACCAGAAATATATTTACCAGTAATCGAGGCGGGATTTTTTGCCACCTCCGCTGGCGTACCGGCCGCAATCACTTTGCCGCCGTTCACACCTGCACCAGGGCCAATATCGACAAGATAATCCGCCTGCATAATCGTATCGTGATCATGCTCAACCACAATTACCGTATTTTTGAGATCACGCAAATGCTTCAATGTCGCAATCAAACGATCGTTATCACGCTGATGAAGCCCAATTGACGGCTCGTCGAGCACATAAAGCACGCCCTGAAGACCAGAGCCGATCTGCGTCGCTAAACGAATACGCTGCGCCTCGCCACCAGAAAGTGTCGCCGCCGAACGACCAAGTTCAAGGTAATTTAAGCCTACATCCTTCATGAAGCCGACGCGCGACTTTATTTCTTTTAGAATTGGCCCTGCAATTTTCTGCTCATTTTCCGTTAAACCAAGGTCAGAATTCAATACCTCAAGCGTTCGCTCGACATCCATTGCGCACATGTCCATAATATTCAAATCATGAACCGTAATCGCAAGCACAACCGGCTTCAGACGCGCTCCATGACAAGTCTGACAGACGCGCTCACGCATAAAACGCTCTATATCCTTACGAATAAAGTCCGATTCAGTCTCCTTATAACGACGCTCGAGATTCGGTATTACGCCCTCATAAACTGCATCATAATCATAGCCACTATTTAGCTTAACGTGATATTTCTCGTCGCCCGTACCATAGAGAATCATCTGAATATGCTCATCAGAAAGCTCACGAATCGGCGTACGCACTGAAAAACCATGACGCTCACCGACAGCTTGTAAGCGCTTCAACCACCACGCATCCTGATTGACGCGGTTATATGGACGAATACCACCCTCCGCAATCGTAAGATTCGGATTGAGGACTAAGCTCGGGTCAATTTCCATACGCGTGCCAAGACCAGTACAAGTCGGACAAGCACCCTGTGGCGCATTGAATGAGAAAAGACGCGGCTCAAGCTCTGGGATCAACTCATCTGGATGATCAGGACAAGCGTAGCGCTGCGAATAAGTTACAACTTCAGCATCCTGAGTATTAATATTATTCTGTCCAATCGCTACGGACTGGTCCTTAATACAGAGAATCTTCATCACGCCGTCGCCAAGCTCTAGAGCCTGCTCAACTGAACTCGAAACGCGACTCTCCATATCTGGCGCCATTACGAAACGATCAACGATAATCTCGATGTCGTGGCGGATGTTTTTATCAAGTTCCGGCCACTCGTCGAGCGCATAAATAATCCCATCTACTCGCGCGCGCGCAAAACCCTTCGCCGAATACTGCTCACCAATATGCGAGAAAGAACCTTTTTTCTGCACAACAATCGGCGCGAGTACCATTAACTTACTTGCAGTTGGCCATTTCATAACTTTATCAATAATGTCTTGTGCTGTGCGGCGAACAACTTCTTTATGGCAAATCGGACAATGCGGCACGCCAATTCTTGCAAACAATAAGCGAAGGTAGTCATAAATTTCCGTAACCGTCGCCACTGTCGAACGAGGGTTGCGTGAAGTAGACTTCTGATCGATCGAAATAGCAGGGGATAGACCAGTAATCATATCAACATCCGGCTTATCCATCACCCCCAAGAACATACGCGCATAGCTCGAAAGCGACTCAACATAACGGCGCTGACCTTCTGCATAAATAGTATCAAAAGCTAAACTCGATTTACCCGAGCCAGATAGGCCAGTAATTACGACGAGTTTATCGCGCGGAATATCAATATCTATATTTTGTAAGTTATTCGCACGCGCACCACGAATACTTATCTTATCACCATCAAAAGCTTGTTTTTCCATCCCGGACAGTTTACCATATTACCCCTTAAAAGTCAATCCTCTAGGAGGCTTATTATTCGCCCAGAGAATCCTTTATTTCGTAATAGCTTTCGCCAAGAAGATTGTTATTATAGAACATTGAACGCTTCGCGAGTTCACTATCAAGCTTTTCGAAACCTAAATCTTCGAGCAGAGTATTGCGGCCAGAGAATAAATTCGTACCTAGCGCCAAACGATCGCCTTTTATCTCTACGCCAAGCGCAGCAAGCGTCGTCGGGAACAAATCCATCGTCGTAAATTGACGATCCTTCGCACGCGCTGGCGCTACACGAGAATTAATGATCGTATTATAAACCGTACGAGCATAGCCATCATTCTCAGGATAGAAATTACGCTGCATCGTTAGATGATCACCAGCAATCACAATCGTCGTATCTTTACCGAATGGCTGCTGTTTTATCCAATTTACGAAATCAAAAATCATTGAATCTGTGCAATGGAAAACGTTCGCATATTGTTGTTCGAAGATGTCCGAGCAGCCCTCTTCGACATAACCATCCTGGAAATGAGTATCGGCCGTAAGAAGGGTAACATTAAATGGCTGATCGGATTTGGCTGCTTCTAGAACGGTCTCCTTAGCATAATCAAATAACTTCAAATCCTCGAAGCCCCACCAAACCGAATAATCTTCTGGGAGCTTGCCACGTTTCTTCGCTTCAATTAAATCAATAATTTCATAATCACCATGTTGCGAGAATAATTCATTCCTACCGCCAAATTTTGCATCAGAACCCATTAGAATATGATTGCTGTAGCCATTAGCTTTTAGAATGTCTCCAATATTCGTCATACCGCCCAAGAACGACGAAAAGCCCGTATATTCATTCCCATCAATATCGACCTTCATATTAATACCGGAAGTTTGCGCGATCATACCTGCAACCGTCCAACCGGTGCCATTAACCTGTGTCGAACCGCCAATTCCGAGCTTATCGGAGAAATTCACATTCTCAAGTGCGAGCTTTTCGAGATTTGGGATAATTGACGTAGCCTGATTGCCGCCGCTCGCTTTTGACGCGTTCGTGGCCTCAAGCGATTCTACGAAAATATAGATCAAATTTTGCTTCTTTTCCGGAAAAGTTAACTCAGCCGTCTTTGGGTCAACGTAATAATTTTCATAAATATTTGAATACTGGAACTGGTTTGCTAGATATTCATAAAAACCAAAATTTTCTAACGAAATCGCAACAAAAGCGGCGCAAATAATAAAACAATAAATAAAACGATGACTAATATAACTAATCGGAATCAAGAATTTGCGCTTCTTGATCTTCAAGCTAATAAAGACCTTGCGGCTCAATTTTTTTGTCAAAATCGGCACCAAGCAAAGTAGATACAGCAAGATCGTACCGCCGACAACAATAATTATTCCGCCTTTTATCGAATCTACGCCTGTACCTTCGGCATTCATGACCGTATAAAGCAACTGCTCGAAGGAAGCAACGTCATAGCCATTCTTAATATAAATTGAAAGCACCAAAAGGAATACGCCTAACAGCAGGAGAAGATATTTTATAATCCTAGGAACTTTTTTTAGCTTTTCCATTTTTCTTCTTCTTTTTATCCTTTTTGACTACGATAGAAACTGAAACATTCTTCCTAATCCAACCCGCAATTACGCCAACTATAGCACTAATCACCAATGAGACTGCAATATACTTTATCGCTATAATCGGAGACGAATTAAATACTTCGAACGAAGCGGAAAAATTCAAAAACGCCCAACAAAGAATCGACGCTAAACAGTTTACGGCCATTACAGACAAGAGATAAAAGCAAATCTCATATTTCAGGTCGGATTTCTTCTTTGATATTTTTTCGTACAGCAAAAATGTCACCACCGCCGGACAAAAAATACAAATAAATGCTCCCATAATTTCATACTATTATATCATACCGACCTCTCTCCTTCTCGCACGTCTCGCCCAAAGCTATATAAAATGCTAATATATAAACATGGAAATACGTGAAAAGTATCCTGAATTTATCTTTGAATCATATAAAGTCGAGCGTGGCACGAACAGTATTCATGCTAGTTTCGTTTATAAACTTGGCGAGCATTCTTTCGAGCCGACAGTAGATATTCCAATTGCGAGTATTCGTAACGAATGGATTAATGACGACATTCTAAACCACCTCTTCTTTAATTTTGGCATCGTCAACGCCATTAGCTATTACAAACTTAGCCTTGCGCCTACTTTTACAATAAAATGCGGCGAGCTTGATTATGAGCAAAAAGAATTCTTTAAGAAGCTCTTTTATAACGGACTCGGAGAGCTCATGTACCAGAACAAAGTCCTTATGACCTACGATGAATTCATGACAATTGAGGCGCCAGAGCCAAAGGAGAAGAAAAAATTCTTCTTTGACGATTCTTTCCATGGTAACCTTATTACGGTTGGCGGAGGCAAGGATTCTATCGTCACACTCGAAGCGCTCAGTGGTATGCGCAGCGATAATCTTTGCATGCAATTCAACCGCGACTTATATCCAGAGAATCGCGCCGCACTCGATTCTATTCATCTAGCCGGCTATAGTCTCGAAAGCGTCTGTAATTTCAACCTCTCCATTGATAAAAACATGCTTGAGCTAAACAAGCAGGGCTTTTATAATGGCCATGTCCCATTTTCCGGTATGCTCGCTTTCGCCTGCGCAATTACTGCGTACTTAAATAATTTGCAGTACATTATCGTTAGTAATGAAGCGTCTTCAAACGAAGGCAACATCGCCGGCACTACCATTAATCATCAATATTCAAAGAGTTATGAATTTGAAAAAGATTTTAATAATTATCTCCAAAAATACCTCTGCGAAAAAATGTGCTACTTCAGCCTGCTTCGCTGCATGAACGAATATGAAATTGTCCAAAAATTTATAAAATTCCCAAGCTATCTCAAGATCTTCCGCAGCTGCAATGTTGGCACGAAGACCAACAGCTGGTGCGGCCACTGTGCAAAATGTCTCTACGTCTATATAATGCTTTACCCATTCGTCGCTAAAGACCAGCTGATTGAAATATTTGGCCACGATCTACTCGACGACGAGACACTCGGGCAAATATTCTTTAGCTTAATTAACCCCGACACGACTAAGCCGTTCGAATGCGTCGGGACGCGCGATGAGATAAACTACACGCTCCGTCTCGCTCTTCAAGATAACGGCAATGAGCCATTACCAAAACTTCTTGCCTGGTATCGCGACAATAACCATCTCATTCCGACCGTACAATACGACCTGACAACGTACTATAATCCAGAACATAATATTCCAGAAGAATATCTAAAGGCACTACAAGCACTATGAAAGAACAAATAATTAATCAACTTCGCGACAAAACAATCCTCATTCTCGGCTTCGGCAGAGAAGGGCGCAGCTCTTTGCAGTTTATTTACGATAATATTCCGCACGCCGTCGTCGCAATCGCCGATCAAAACCCAATCGACGATGATGTCGTAAAAAATACAACAGTTATTAGTGGAGACAATTATCTTTCAGCCTGCGAAGACTACGATATTATCCTGAAAGCCCCTGGCGTCATCATTAAAGATGAGCTTAGCGCCGAAACGAAGGCAAAAATCACCAGCCAAACTGATTTGTTCATGCAGACCTATCATCAGCAAGTTATTGGCGTTACCGGCACGAAGGGCAAGAGCACAACCAGCTCACTTATTCATCACGTACTATCTAATGCCGGTTTCGATTCACAACTCGTCGGCAACATCGGCAAACCATGTTTCGATATTATCGATAGCATCACACCGCAAACCGCAATTGTATTCGAATTATCCGCACATCAGCTCGAATATATTAAAGCTAGTCCATATATATCAGTTCTTCTGAATATTTACGAGGAACACTTTGATCACTATTCCACTCCGGACGATTACTACAATGCGAAGAAAAACATTTTCAAATACCAGAGTGAAAACGATATTTTAATATATGGCGATATTTTCCAGCACTGCACGGAAGCAGAAATCGAATCAGTAAAGGCAACAAAAATTAACATTTTGCAAAATCAATTTATTGCGCCAGAAAAAGTCCGAACGAAGCTTCTCGGCGAGCATAACATGCGCAATATCCAAGTCGTTGCCGCAATCGCACGCATATTTAATATTGATGAAAATGTATTCTTGAAAGCCGTCGAAAGTTTCCAGCCTCTCCCGCACCGCCTTGAATATGTCGGCACATTTAGAAACATCAAGTTTTATAACGATTCAATCGCGACGGCCGGTGAAGCAGTCATTAATGCAATCAGGACGCTTGGCGATGTCGATACTATCATTCTCGGCGGCATGGATCGCGGGCTCGACTATCATCCGCTCGTCGATGCAATCCGTAATTCAAGTATTCGCAATGTCATTTTGTTGCCAGCCACAATCGAACGTTTCCAAAATACTTTTGCCGAAAACCATTATATTCAAGGTCTTTTCGCCGTAAAAGACATGAAAGAAGCCGTCGAAAAAGCTTACGAACTAACCCAACCAAGCAAAAGCTGCCTCCTTTCTCCAGCTGCCGCCAGTTACGGTTTTTACAAGAACTTCGAGGAGCGAGGCGAAGATTATAAAAAGCTTATCTCTATGCTACAATAAAACCAACATAATAATAACAAGGAGAAACTATGCATTTCACCTATAATAACAGCACTCTAGACGTCGATGGCGGTCTCCTAGCGGGCCTTTTTGCATTCTTTGCAGCTATTTGGCTTCTAGTCGTAATCGTTGCAGTTATTTCGATCATCGCAATGTGGAAGATTTTCGAAAAAGCTGGACGCGAAGGATGGAAGGCAATCATTCCATTCTATAACATGTATGTATTAACCGAAATCTGCGGCATGACAGGCTGGCTCTTCCTCCTATGCTTCATCCCAGGCATCGGCGCACTCATTTGGTCAATCATGATCGCTATTAAGCTTGCCCCTGCCTTTGGCAAGGAAACTGCATTCGCAGTAGGCTTAATTTTGCTTCCATTCATCTTCGAGCTCATTCTCGCTTTCGGCGATGCACAATATCAGCTCGGTGGCGCCACAAAAGCAAGTGCAACTAGCGGCAACAAGACTAGCGCAGGCGCAGAAAAAGCAGATACTGCCGCTAAATCAAAGAAGAAGGCTAGCGACCCTTGGGTTGAAGGCGAATAAGATATTCTTCTAATTAGCCACAAAAACGTTCCGCAAATCCGTTTTAAAAAACAAGCCAGCGGAACGTTTTGCTTTCAGATAGAAGTATTAATTTTGCTATAATAAACATAATGAATTTTAAGCTATCTAGTAAATATCAGCCGACCGGCGACCAGCCTCAAGCAATTGAGCAGCTTTATCGCGGCTTAATGCGCGGAGAGCGCGAACAGACCCTGCTTGGTGTAACCGGCTCAGGCAAGACTTTTACGATGGCGAATCTCATCGAAAAATACAATCGTCCGACCCTCGTTCTTGCGCACAACAAAACCCTCGCCGCACAGCTCTACTCTGAATTTCGCGAGTTTTTCCCGGAAAACGAAGTGCATTATTTTGTCAGCTACTTTGATTATTATCAGCCAGAAGCATATATCGCCAGCACTGATACCTACATCGAAAAAGATAGTGCAATTAATGAGGAAATCGATCGCTTGCGCCACGGCGCAACTGAAGCTTTGCTTACTCGCAAAGATACGCTTATTGTCGCGTCGGTTTCTTGTATCTACGGTATCGGCTCACCAGAAAATTATCGCGCCATGGCTGTCCGCGTCGCAAAAGGCGAGCAACGCGATCTTGGCCAATTTATACGCACGCTAAACGAAATCCAATATAATCGCAATGACATCGCTTTTGAGCGTGGTAATTTCCGCGTCCGTGGCGACACAATCGATGTTTTTCCGGCATCAGGCGATAGGGCATATCGCATCGAATTTGGCTTCGACCAAGTCGAAAATATTAAAGTCATCGACCCGCTTACGGCAGAGGTGTATGCCGAGCCGAGTGAAATTGGCATTTTCCCAAACAGCCACTATGCCACCCCAAAAGAGTCACTTGATATGGCAATTAAAAAAATTCGTGCCGAATACGAAGATCGCCTACAATATTTTAATAACCAGAAAAAATACCTCGAAGCGCAGCGTCTTAGCCAGCGCATTAAATATGACCTCGAGATGCTCGAAAGTACCGGCTTCGTAAAGGGAATCGAAAATTATTCTCGCCATATCGACGGACGCTCCCAAGGTCAACCACCAGCCACATTGCTTGATTACTTCCCAGAAGATTTTCTCTGTCTCGTCGATGAGTCGCACATGACAATTCCGCAGATTCGCGGCATGTATAATGGTGATCGTGCGCGCAAAGAAACCCTCGTCGAATATGGCTTCCGTTTGCCAAGCGCACTCGATAACCGTCCACTCACTTTTGCCGAGTTTGACCGCCATATTAATAAGATTATTTACGTTTCTGCAACGCCTGGCGAATACGAATTATCTCACAGCCCACGACCAGCCGAACAGGTTATCCGCCCAACTGGACTCCTTGATCCAGAAATCGAAGTCCGCGGTAGTGAAAACCAGATCGACGACCTCGTCGAAGAAATCGACCAACGCATCGCCAAAGGCCAACGCGTGCTCGTCACAACTCTCACGAAACGCATGGCCGAAGATCTAAGCGAGCATCTCAAAGAACTAAAAATTAAAACCGCCTATATTCATAGCGACGTCGATACACTCGAACGTAGCGATATCCTTCGCGATCTCCGTAACGGTACCTACGATGTGCTCGTTGGTATTAATCTTCTTCGCGAAGGTCTTGACCTTCCAGAGGTCTCACTCGTCGCCATTCTCGATGCCGACAAAGAGGGCTTTCTACGCAGCGAATCAGCCCTTATTCAGACTATCGGCCGCGCCGCTCGTCACGTCGAAGGTAAAGTCATTATGTATGCCGACAATATAACCGGCAGCATGCAACGCGCTATCGACGAGACTTATCGTCGTCGCGAAATCCAGCAAAAATACAATAAAGACCATAATATTACGCCAAAAGGCATCGCTAAAGAAATAAGCGTCGGCCTACGCGCAATTATTCCAGAAAAAGAGAAGAGCAACAAGCTCGATCTACGCAAAATCCCACGCGAAGAGCTCCCGCAAATCGTCAAAGAATTGACTTCACAAATGCAGCTCGCCGCGTCGAACCTCGAGTTCGAACGTGCCGCCGAATTACGCGATCAAATTGATGACATAAAACTCGCACTAGAGAAAAAGAAATAAAAAAACCCGCCATAACGGCGGGGTCTACTAGCTATCATAAGGGCTCTTCGTTCAATAATATATACTCTGAGCCTACTTTAGTAGTAGTAAGATTCGGATCGTCGCTAAAATTCGCGTATAATTGTCCGAGATATTCTTCGATCTCGCCATCCTCACAAAACGAGCCGTCTGCAGCAGTAAAATATAAACTGCCTTTTTCCTGCTTCTGAAAAATCAAAGTTCTAACAACGCTAATATCTCTATGCGTTTCTTCAGAGACATAGATGCTAACAAACTTCTTCATGAAGCACACTACATCGCCAGGATTCATTAAAGCTAGATCGATTACATTAAAAGGTCTTAATTCTTTTGCCATATTCGCTCCCCCTCTTGGATATAAAGCATCAAAAACTACCAGGTAATTATAGAACGACCGCTTCACACTCGTCAATGACGATGTAATGTTAAATTACGATTTTAGCGAACAGTAATGTTGCCCATACTGTTATCGATTTTTAGGGTAACATTAGACTTCCTGTCGCCACCGGATATGTTTTGATTGCCCATGCTCGTTTCGGCTTCAACATTTACATCGCCGACATTATCAATCTCAACATTACCCATCGACAAATCAATTTCGGAATCTTTCGTGAGATGCAATTCTTTAATTTTCACATTGCCCATACTGTTGTCAATGCGTGCCTCACCGAGACAGTCGCCGAGCTCGAAATTTCCCGCACTTAGTGATGCCTTGATATCCTTCACGCTACTGACGTTCACGTCACCAGCCGAGCTATCGATCCGCAAGCTAGCAAGCTCAAACTTATCAACATCAACATCCCCATAAGATGTATCGATAACTAAGTCGCCTGCGTAATCCTTTGGCAAAGCCAACTCAATCTTCACTCCAACCCAGTTAATACAGAAGAAGCGACAGTCATCGGAACGATCCTCGATTTTCAGACTATCTTTGCTATCATCGACATAGGCATAATCGTCCTTATCGGCATAGAATTTTAGCGAAACCTTATCTTCCTCAGATTCAGTATTTACGATTTTTAAGCTTCCAGATTTGATCTTTATATCAACCTTGCTCAGCTCTTCAAAATCATATTTTTCGTCAATTACGAGATTCGAGCTTGTGCTGGACTGGCCAAAATGAAAGCCGAACAAGCCTCCTTTACCAGTTAGACCAATAACGAGGAGAGCCCCCAATCCCAAAACAATAATGGATAAGAATACTATCAAGAAAATATATAGGCCTTTTTTACTTGCATTCATGTTCGCAACCCTCCTCGCAATCAACCGAATTGCCAGTTATTAATAATATTACTAGTTTTACAATCTGCGCGAGTACGGCATAGATAATCCAAATAATCCAGGTGATATGCCAAGACATCGTCATAAAGCTTACGATGAGATAAGCCGCTAGAGTAGTAAAGCCAAGCACGCTATTTATTGCCTTATATATTTCAGCTTCTTTGCTCAGCTTCTTTTGTTTCTTCTTTTTGATGCTCTTATAATTAACTGCCGAGAACACGATAATTAGTGTTGCGGCCGCAAGCAATAATAGAAAGATGCCCGAAGCTACAACCGGATTCATTTGCAAAACCGGAATCGATACCATAATGAATACAATAGCAATCACATAGGTAAATACGCCGGAAAGAATACCAATTAATTTCTTTTTCGCTACGCTCTTTTCTAACAACTCTTCAGCGCGCGCGGCATTTTCCTGAGCTTTTACCTCATCTGCTTCTTCGCTACCGCCATCATGCAATAGTTCATCTGGCGTTACATTATATAAATTACAAAGTGGCAATACTTTATCGAGATCTGGACTCGATTGACCGGTCTCCCACTTCGAAACGGTCTG
>CAMKFS010000003.1 GCA_946411935.1 uncultured Candidatus Saccharibacteria bacterium
AAAAAATGTGATAAAATGAGGAAAGTTTTTAATATAAAAGGTAAGAATATGTCGTTTGAATTACTCAAAATGGTGGGTGATGCCCAGAAAAAGAAGGCCGTCATTGACGTCCGTTCTGGTGATACTGTGCGTGTTTCACAGAAAATTAAGGAAGGTGACAAGTTCCGCATTCAGGTATTTGAAGGTACTGTAATTCGCGTTGATCGCAAAGCTTCTCATACTGAGCGTATCGTTGTCCGTAAAGTTACGTCTGGTGTTGGTGTCGAGAAGAGCTTCTTGATGCACAGCCCACTCGTAGAAAAGGTCGAGATTGTTCGCCGTGGCAAAGTCCGCCGCAACAACCTCCGCTATCTCCGTGAGCGCTCTGGTAAGTCCGCTCGTCTCACTCAGAAGGATTTCGATCGCCACGCAGTAAACGAACTCCCAGCTGAGGAAGAAGCTCCAGTTGAGGAAGCTCCAAAGGCTGAAGAAACCGCTGAAGCTGCAGAAGCAAAAGCAGAAGCTCCAGCAGAAGAAAAGACGGAAGCTTAAAGCTTGAAAAAGCTCTTAGGAATAGATGAAGTAGGAAGAGGTCCCTGGGCGGGACCTCTTGTTGTTGGTGCTTGCGTTCTGCGCGAACCGATCGACGGTTTAAACGACAGTAAAAAATTAACCGCGAAACGCCGCGAGGCTTTGGCGGCAGAAATACATAAAAAAGCCTACTGCGGACTGGGGTGGATCCCAGCAAAAGAACTCGATGAGCTTGGGCTCTCCGCTTCTCTGCGAAAAGCTTGTCGCGAAGCGGTCAAAGCCATCCAGACACAAAAGCCCGAATTCAACGAAATAATCATCGACGGCACAATTAACTTCCTGAGCGATACGCCGCTCGGTAAATACGTTACGGTTCTTCCGAAAGCTGATGCGCTTGTACCGGAAGTATCTGCCGCCTCAATTATTGCAAAAGTTGCGCGCGACAACTATATGATTAAACTTGCAGAAAAATACCCAAATTATGGCTTCGAGAAACACGTCGGTTATGGCACTGCCCTTCACCGCGCTGCGCTAGAAAAATTTGGTCCTTGCGATGAGCATCGCAAAAGTTTTCGCCCGATTGCAGAATTGACGCATAATAACGAGGCTGGGCATAAGGGCGAAGATGCGGCGGCCGATTATCTCATTAAACATGGGCACGAAATCATAGCGCGAAACTGGAAAACAAAATGGTGCGAAATTGACATCGTGTCTAAACTTGGAGGCATTCTGTATTTTACCGAAGTAAAATATCGTCGGGTTGGCGGTGGGCTCGATGCAATAACGCCCAAAAAGCAAGAGCAGATGCGCTTTGCGGCAGAAATGTATTTACAGGGCCACTCGGAAACTAGCGCTCGTCTCGCAACTGTCGCCGTCAGCGGCGATAACTATATAGTCACTGACTTCGTCGAGATATAATCTCTATTGATTTTTCGGCGTAAAGATTATATAATATATATTACGTTTCTACGAGTTCTTTTTCAGAGAAAGAGGTGGTTGAATGAAAGTCAAAAGAGGCAGTGTTGTGTATCTACAGAAGTATGATGCCGTTTTCATACTCCATGAGTTAAACTCAATTCCGGCAGGAATGCTAGAACAAATTTTCGATAACGACGATGGCTATATCTTTATGAATGGCTTTAATGACGGTCTAACCTTTGATATTAGGATCAAAGACCCAAATAGTGCCGACTGGGTAATGAAGCAGGATTGGATTATCAATTTCGACGACTACAGAAAGCGCAAGGCTAAGGAGGTCGAGAGCTTCATGCAAGACTTTATTGATTACATAGAGGCAAAGCTTGAAGCGTTCAATGAAGACGGTCCCGCCAAAAAAGATGAGGAAGAAATAGACAATTGGCTAAAGCGGCAACAACATAAACTCATGTCGTTAGATTTAATGGTCGGCTATCTAATCAAGAAAGCTCGATTCAAAGTGCCAAGAAGACGCCTAATTGATATATTCCGCCTTAAAAAATCAGAAGAGCCCTCGCTATAGAGGGCTTTTTGCTACCAATTATTCTAATCCGCGAGTGGGCTCATTCGGGCAAGTAGCAAGAACTTTTTGCATGGCGAGTTTTTCGGCAGGAGTAACCCAAAGTTTATATTTATATTTAACCGAAATCTGACGCGCAACATATTGACAACGAAAAGCTTCATTACTCGGCAACCAAGTATCAGCAGCCTGGTCGGACTTTTCTTGATTGGCCGGGCCATCAACGGCGAGGAGGTTTAGTGGGTCCTGGCTGATTTCATAACGCGTATTCTTGTCAAGTAGACCGGCTCCGCTCGCCCAGGCATTACTAAGCGCGACAACATGATCAATTTGCACGGCGCTAGAAGTTGCTTCGCCGCGTTCAAATTGAATTATTTTGCCAGTGTACGGATCATCGAGAGTGCCAGTCTGCACTTTGCAGGAATTCGCCTTGTATTCTATGTTTTTTAAATCACGAGCAAGAATCGCCTCGCGCGTATTACAGCCGCTTGCAGTCTGGCCCCAATTATCGTAAAAAGCTTTTCGATAGTATTTTTGCTCGGTATATTTATCCTTGACGGCTAAATTCTCGAGTACATCTTTCGCGAGCAAAGAATCTGCTTTCGATTGCTCAAGTTTATACTCCGGCAACTTTCCGTCAGAAAAACCAAGCTGGCTCGCATATTCGTAAGACTTCGGATTAAATAGTACGAAAGCGCCAAAAGCCAACGCAGCAACAATTACTGCGCCAATGCGACGAATTTGATAGCGAGTCAAACGAGGCATCCTTAGTAGTTCTCTGCCTGAATTTCAAAATATGATTGCGGGTGATTACAGACTGGACATACTTCTGGCGCAGAATCGCCAATGTGAATATAGCCACAGTTGCGGCACTTCCAGACCGTTACGCCATCACCCTTGAAGACCATG
This sequence comes from uncultured Candidatus Saccharibacteria bacterium, assembly GCA_946411935.1. GTDB lineage: Bacteria > Patescibacteriota > Saccharimonadia > Saccharimonadales > Saccharimonadaceae > UBA2834. The sequence continues at coordinate 2,915 of CAMKFS010000003.1, forward strand.
CCTTTCTCGATATTTTCGACGAGTTTAAGGTAGCGCTCCTCGTGATGCTTCTCGATTTCGCCGACTTTTTCAAATAGATCAGCAATCTCATTGAAGCCTTCTTCGCGTGCTTCCTCGGCGAATTTTTTATACATATCAGTATACTCATAATTCTCACCGGCAGCAGCATCCTTGAGGTTGGTCATCGTGTCAGCGACGCCATCATGGAGAAGCTTGTACCAAATCTTGGCATGCTCTTTTTCGTTGTCGCTAGTCTCCTGGAAGATGGCAGCAATTTGCTCATAGCCTTCTTTCTTTGCTTTGCTTGCATAGAACTGATATTTTACGCGCGCCTGCGATTCGCCTGCGAACGCGGCGTTTAAGTTTTTCTCTGTTTTTGTGCCTTTAATTTCTGCCATAATCCTCCTATTTTATTCTATTTTAACAGATTAGCGTCAGATGGTATAATAATAGATATGGCAATTGAGAGAGTTATCGACACGAGCCTACATGAAGATGACGGCGAAGAAAATATCGTCGAATTTAGCTTGCGTCCGACCAGCTTCGAAGAATACATCGGTCAGGATCGCTTAAAAACTAATCTCAAACTCGCGATTGAAGCCGCAAAGAAACGCGGCGACGTACTAGATCATATATTATTATATGGTCCTCCAGGACTTGGCAAGACAACAATGGCCGGAGTGATTGCGCGCGAGATGAATGCAAACTTTCGCGCCACCTCCGCCCCGTCAATTGAAAAGGCCGGCGACTTAGCAAGTATCCTAACTAGTTTGTCGGATGGAGATATCTTGTTTATTGATGAAATCCATCGCTTGAGACGCGCGGTCGAGGAAATCCTATATTCCGCTATGGAAGATTACAAACTCGACATCGTAATCGGAAAAGGTACCACAGCGCACAGCGTGAAACTAGATTTGCCACGCTTCACATTAATTGGCGCTACAACACAGGCTGGTAACCTTGCTGGTCCATTACGTGATCGTTTTGGGCATAATTTCCGTCTTGAATATTACGCAGATAAAGATATTCAGAAGATTATTGAGCGTTCCGCAAAACTGCTCGACACAAAGATTGAGCCAGAAGCAGCTTCGCTACTTGCAAAGCGATCACGTCTAACACCACGCATCGCCAACCGCCTGTTGAAGCGTGTTCGCGATTATGCCGACGTTAATGGCGACGGCATCATAGATATGCCAGCAACTAATGGCGCGCTCGAATTGCTCGAAATTGACGAGCTTGGCCTAGATCCAGCCGATCGAAATATGCTAAATCTTATGATCGACAAGTACGGGAATCGGCCTGTCGGCCTAAATACAATCGCCGCTTTAACCGGCGACGAGGCTTCTACGATTGAGGATTATTTTGAGCCATATCTTATTCAGATTGGCATGATTCAGCGCACACCAAAAGGCCGCATTATTACAGAAAATGCAAAGAAGCATCTCGGAAGAGCTTAATTTTTAGGCTCAGTCGGCTTTGCGTTTTTGAAGAGAATTTTGACAATACGATTGATGATTGGCTGAACTTCTTTAATCTTAAATAGAACACAAACTACAAGATAGAATGCAAGGCTAACAACCGAAATAATGCAGAACTTCGGGAAGGTCGAGAAGAAGGAGTTATCGGTCGCGCGAAGCGGCAATAATTTTGTAAGAATATACGAAACGACTCCGGCAAGCATGGCAGCAATCGTCATTTTGAATGCAGTCTTCCAAAAAGCGCGGTCGAGGAGATGGCGCTCACGGTTTTGGATAAGCAACAATACACCCACTTCAAATACAGCAGAAATACTCGTTGCATAAGCGAGGCCTTCTGGACCATAATTCCAAATACTAAATAGGACGGCAAATACTATCTGAACAATGAAAGCGACAATCGAAATAATGAGCGGAGTTTTCGCGTTTTGACGAGCATAAAAACCGCGCGCAACAATATGATACATTGACTGCGTAATAATCGCGATAATGAATGCGCCGAGAACGCTAGCAATCTTCGGATCACCACCATTCTTGATAAAGTTCACAACGTAACCGCGCGTGAAGAATGCAATTAGAGCAATCGGCATCGATATTAAAATAATCGTGCTCAACGCTGAGCGATAAGTCTCACGAAACGCCTCTTTATCCCCGCGTCCCGCCTCTTCTGTTAGCTTCGGGAAGAAAGCAGTCGAAATCGCAACGCCAATTAAGTTCACTGGCATGGAGTGAAGCGACGAAGCTTGCTGATAAGCACGAATCGATTGTTCACCCATACGAGATGCAAGATTCGTGTTAACGATACTCATGACGTAATCAATGCCCTGGTCTGCTGAGCGCGATGGAAGAAGGCGAAGAACCTTACGAAAGCCCTGATTGCGCCAACTGATTTTAAAATTGTAGTCAAAGCCAAGACCAATAAGACCGATGATACTGACGCCAAGCTGAAGCAACGCGCCAAAAACGACTCCGAGTGCGACGCCCATAATTCCGCCCTCAAATATCTGGATGCCAAATATATTAATTCCGTTCGTAAACACTAGAATGCCTACGATGATTCCGATATTGTAAAGTGCCGGTGCGAGCGAGTAGAAAATGAAACGCCCAACCGCCTGCTGCATACTCGATAGTACTGTAGAAATCGAAAACAAGAATGGATTGATTGCAATCACGCGCATCATATTAATCGCCAGAGACATTGCCGATTCGTTGAGGCCCGGTGCGACAATATAACGAACTAGTGGGTCAGCAAAAATCATGATAAGAATAGAAGCAACGAGACTGATAAAGGCTAGGAAATTAAGCGTACTAGTGCTAAGCTCCCAGGCAGACTTCTTATTGCCCGCAACAAGACGCTGGTTGAAGACTGGGACGAATGTTACCGCTAGTGCGCCAGATGTAATAATAAAGAAAAGAAAATCCGGGACAGTGAAGGCTGCTGTATAGGCATCTAGCCCTGCAGGATAGGTATCATAATACATAGTATTAAGCCAGCGATCGCGGAAAATTCCGAGCAGAGCGGAAATGAGAGTCGAGCTAGCAATCACGATTGCAGCAGTCTTAACAGAAAGACGCTGATTCGCTAGCGAGACAACCGATCTAAAGTGAATTTTATGCTTCATACTATGCTTATTATACCTTAATCATGTAGCTTTGCCGCTGTTGGCATAGTAGTGCCCTTCAGAATAGCAGCAACTTCTTTTTCTTCCAAAGTTTCTTTTTCGAGCAGAGCCTCAGCAAGCTCGTCGAGATGCTTTTTGTTGGCTTTCAACACAGCTTCCGCGCGCGAATTCGCTTCTTTCGTAAGCGATTCAATCTCCGCATCGATAAGCTCAGAAGTTTTCTCGGAGTAAGTCTTAGCACGGTCGCCAAAGAAGTTAACCTCGTCAGAATTAAAGACTTGGTCGCGAAGCTTAACGCCCATACCTTCTTGCGAAACCATCTCGCGTGCAAGCTCAGCGACATGTTGAAGATCAGAGCTTGCGCCAGTCGTAATGCCGTCGACGCCAAGGATTAGACGCTCCGCAACGCGGCCGCCCATTGCGCGAGCAAGGACATCTTTCAGTTCGTAGACATTCTTGTAGCTGCGATCTTCAGGTGGAAGGAACCACGTAACACCACCGGTGCGACCACGAGGAATAATAGTAACCTTATGAACAGGATCAGAATCCGGCAAGACATGGCCAACAATTGCGTGACCGGCTTCATGATAAGCAGTAATTTTACGTTCTTGCTCATTCATAACCTTCGATTTGCGTTCTGGGCCAATCGCTACACGCTCAAATGCCTCAGTAACATCATCGTTCGTGATTACTTTGCGATTATTGCGCGCAGCACCAATTGCGGCTTCGTTTGCGATATTTGCGAGGTCGGCACCGCTCGAACCAGCAGTCTTAGCAGCAAGCGCATCGAGATTAACATCGTCCGCGATTGGCTTATTCTTAAAGTGGACTTTAAGAATTTCAACACGATCCTTGCGCTCCGGGAGCGTAACATTAACATGGCGATCAAAACGACCTGGGCGAAGAAGTGCTTTATCGAGCATATCGACACGGTTAGTAGCCGCGATTACGATTACACCAGTTTCATTATCGAAACCATCCATTTCGACGAGAATCTGATTGAGCGTCTGCTCGTCTTCGCGGCCAGCACCGCCACGAGCATCGCGCTTATGTGCGACCGCATCAATTTCATCGATGAAGATAATACTAGGAGAATTTTTCTTCGCCTTAGCAAAGAGATCACGGACACGAGATGCGCCGACACCAACAAACATTTCGGCAAACTCAGAGCCAGAAATCGAGAAAAATGGGACGTTTGCTTCGCCAGCGACAGCACGAGCCATGAGAGTTTTACCGGTACCAGGGTCGCCCGCTAGCAGAACGCCGCGCGGAATCTTGGCACCAACTTTTTCGTATTTCTTTGGGTTCTTGAGAAAATCTACGACTTCGGATAGGTCCTGTTTTGCAGCCTCATTGCCAGCAACGTCAGTGAAGAGAACCTTCTTTTTCTCATTGCCATATAGGCGAGCTTTTGCCTTGCCGAATCCCATATTCTGGTTGTTCATATTCTGCGCTTGGCGCATCATGAAAATTAGAAAACCGATAATTAAAACAACCGGGACAACGATCAAAGCAATATCCATAATCGTGCCAAAGATATCAGTGTTGTCTTTAATTTCGACAGCAACTTTGCCTTCGTTAATAACTTCCTCGAAGCCCTGCTCTTGAAGCGTGCCAGATCCGTCCTTGCGAGAAATCATATTCTTTGGCAAGTCCGTGTTGTCTTTGGCGGTAATTTTTAATTCATTACCAGTTACTTCAATTTTCTCTAGCTTCTCTTCCCTAGCGTAACTGAGAATTTCTGTAATATTACGTTCTTCAGCATTCTTGAAGTCGCCGCCATTGAGGCTAGTCGTAAAGGAATAGGCGATTAATAAAATAATTGCCCAGAAGACACCGAGTCTAATGAAATTTAACACTTTGTTTGGTTTCTGCGGTTTTTTCTTGCCGGCAGTATTCTTATATTCTGGCACGTTTCACTCCTATAAAGTCAATATATTTATTATATCACGGACGGTTGGCCGAACAGCTTATCTCCTGTTATTTTGCGTAGTTCTTGCACGTCTTTTCTTCGCGCGTCTTGACTATTTTTAGTTTTGTTGTAAAATAGTGGCAGTAATTGCACATTAATGTCCCAAGTATTATGAGAGGAGGTGGGGATATGGCTACTCATAAACTGTTTATCGATAATTATAGCGTCACTAAGTATAGAGTCGGAAATGCTCGCTCCGTCGAATATAGCTATGACAGCGACGAGCATAGACTCGACATCTTCTGGAGAGACGAAAAAGTATTCTCGAAAGATAACGTTATGCCTGGCGATGCATTCTATGTAACCTGCGACGGCGGAGCGCCAGCGATTGAAGTCCTGCATTTGCCTAAGCATCCGAGCGATTTACTAATGTACATCCTTGGATTTGGTAAAGGAATTCGGAGTCATAATAAACGTGCTTTTATGGCGGCATTAGGTAGAGAACGTATAAAAAAATTCGCCGACGATCGCGATGAATATTACTTCGACGGCGAGCATTATGACTTTCGTTATTACAAAGATCCGAAAGGACGCATTTACCATTTGTCTGCATTCATTGCTTGCGATTTGTCTAGAGATGAATATTTCGAAATACTAACAGAATGGCCATATGAAATTCGATTTCCGCGCGTTTTCTTAAGGCATATTTTTCGAGAGAAATTCGAGCTGAGCGATCGAGACGTAGATGATATTTTTAGAATATGGGACAGATAAAAATCCGGGCCGCAATACTGGACCCGGATTTTTCTTGCAATAGTAAAATGGTCGGGGCGACCCGATTCGAACGGGCGACCTCGCAGTCCCGAACCGCGCGCGCTACCAGCTGCGCCACGCCCCGACTAGGAGATATTATATCACTCTTTCTCTAGCTTGACGATTGCATACAGTTTGCCGTCAGAAAAAACCATGCTCGAATATTCAGTCACCCGCCAGCCTTCGCGCTCGTATTTTGCGTGCGGCTGGCCGCTCTTATCGATAGTCGTAATAAACCATGTCGCCAACTCGTCACTCATAGTAGTCGAAAAATTCATCTCATGATATATTTTACGTCCAGAATAGAATGCCAGCACATCGGCGAGCTCATCTGAATCGCAGACGATGCTAGTATTTTGCTCGTTATCAAGAACAGCAATTGTCTGGCCCAAATCCTTGCCGGCCGATGGTTTTTGCGCATATAGAGCAATTAGACCACAAACATTAAATACTAACAGTACAACAAAAGAAATCCAGGCGAATCTCGGTAGTTTTAATCGATGCCGCAAGATAATTCGCATAATAATAGATAGGACCAAAAATACTTCTAGTGATATAAAAATCCATGAGTTAATGCTCTGGCCCAGAGCAACGAAAAGTGGCGAACTGGCGGCCAAAAATGAAACTAAAAGCGCGATCTTTAAACCGAAGGTTCTTCGAATAGTTAGATAGATTAGTAAAACAAGCAACGCACCGCATAAAACAGACAACATGCGCATTGCAAAATCAGTATGCCCAAGAAAATGAGACCATGTTTTTAAGATAAGAATATATAGCGGCGATTGCTGTTCGTTCACTGCAACACTTAGAACTTTCGGGAATTCTGTCTGCACAAGATTAGCGCATTTTACCTCGCTCGAGCTAAGCGAGCGATTAATACTAACTATACAGAAGGCCATAAATAATAAGCCAAACGCCATTGGAGCGATCATCGCAATAATACGCTTGCGACTTCGCATATAGCGATAAAGACTGTCTAGGTATTTAGCCATAAATTAATTATATCCTGCTATGTTATAATAACTCTATCGTGCCCGCGTGGCGGAATTGGTAGACGCGCTAGCTTCAGGTGCTAGTGTCCTTACGGATGTACTGGTTCGAGTCCAGCCGCGGGCACCATTTTTTATGACTTTCTACTGTCCATTCACTCCATCGGCGGTAGAGCAAGCTTTTGCGCCAGGATTAACATGGACAGGGAGGAAACCATTAGAAATATAATTAATCTCTTTATCATCAGAGCCCACAACCCCGCCTGCGCCGTTCGGCTTGCTCGATGTGTATATGCATGGGTTAGTAGTGACATAAAAGTCCTTCTGCACACCAGGCCCTTCCTCATTAGTATCCGCGAGCGCATAATTAGAAATAGGGAAGCTTGTATCGGCGAGCTCAATGCGAGATTCGACGCGACGGAAAAGGTCATTTGCACGACCAGTCGAATCGACCATCGGTTGGACTCCGGCGAATTTCAAAATCGTACATGGGTTATTTTCTGCACCGATTGGGTCGGTACCATTCGCACATTCATACATCTTGACCGCAATATCAGTTTCAGGCTTAGCGTACGGAAGACTGACAATTAGATAAGAGGTGTCCATACCTCTTTTGCCTTCAATCGGAGCGGGCACATAGAAATCCGCCGAGCAGGCGTAGTTCCCCCAATTCTCGCTGCCAATTTCAGTTATATTACAATAGACATCGATTGGCGTATTGAAGCTTTTATTGGCGGAATATGTGAGCGAGTTCTGCGGCAAAGTATTTGGGAATCCGCTGGTCGGTTTTAGATTCTCATTTGAAGTGGGGCGCAAAAACAAGGTGCCGCGATTCGTGCTGCTATTATTGCCTATATCCGTGCTAGCATAGAAGTTTTTTATGCTGAATTTCTCACCAGCCTGGATAAACGTAAGCTGCATCGGCGGCGGGACAATTGCCTTCTCGCCAAATGAGTTTCCGTAATTTTTCCCATTATCATATACCGGATTAATGCTCGAAAGATCTCCTGTTCCGAGTTTGTCGTAGATGTCGGTGTTTAGATTGTTATCCTTGCTGACGCTTCCGAGATTGCCGTCATCAAACCACTGGATCTGAATACGATTGATTGCTTTCTGCCTTTCTGCCTCTGTTCGAATTGGGATTATTTTCGTCGAAGAATGTTCGCCGAGCACCGCAAGAAAGTCATCAGTGTAGGTCGCAATTTTAACACAAGTGTAAGCTTGGTCGATCACGTCAGTCTCCGTGTTTTTAGAAGTCTGGAGAATTTTCTCACCATCATTATTATCGCCGTATAGAAAACGCTTAACAACATCGCAATCCTGTGCAGTTTTCATAGCATCTTCTTCCGACCAGAACGCATCCTCGTAATTGCTGCAGTCATTGTTGTATTTCTTAGTACCCGACGAATAGGAGTTAAAATTAATACAGTTCTGATTGCGAAGAAGAACGATTTTCGCATCCTCTATACCGGCAAGCGCAGAGTTGTAGGCCGACTGCGAGAGACTATAGTTCGTCGTCCGGATTGACTCAGCAAGCATAATACGGACAAAGCTAAGCGCTATAACACCAAGCAAAGTTGTTGTAAAAATTACAATATAAATTGAGGCTGCGCCTTTTTTAGTTCGGGACACTTTCTTCATTTTAATTCTCTCCATGTTGATTAATGCCTGTTTCGCCTGTTGCTCGAATTGCAAAATTAAACTTATTTACCGCACAGTAATCAAAGTCATTGCCAGTGTATTCCTCTGCGTTATCAATCGAGCCATCCTCTTTGTCTGAACCCTGACAAAAATCTCCGTTCGACAAGATATTTACGCCGCCACGAAGAGTCGCCAAAATAAATGTACCTGAATAGAAAATTTGATAGGTTGTAGGATTTTGCGTTGCCGGTAGAATCGAAAAGTCATAGAGAACTAAATCCGCCTCGTTCTCTTGGATAAGTTCGTTAATGCTATTGTCGCTATACTCCGATACGTCAAACAGAGTCTTGTCCTTTTTGATAGACTGGTTTTCGTCTCCCGCAGGCTCGAATTTTTTCTGGTCAACACTTTCAGTATGCAAGCAGGCGTTACGCTCGTTGTCGACAAAACGTACTAGCTTCGGCACAATATATCCGTCCTTCTTTTTAATGATAAATACCCCATCATTCAGTAATTTATTGACAGATGCATCACTAATTTTCCCCTCCAAATAGCCATCCGCATTCCTCGCTATGCGAATATTTTCAGCAGTGTTCCAGACATAACTATATGATCCAGTGCAAAATACGCCGCCCATTTGTTTGCCGTCTTTGACCGTTTCAACGAAGTAGTCCGCACGTGCACGCCGAACTAATTCATCGTTAATTTCCGTATTGATAGTCCCATTCGAGTTAGTACTACTCGGATTAATAGTTACATTAACACGCGACGCCTCAACGGTACGCGTTAAATCGGAAATAATTTCACGTCCAACAGCATTAATGCCGCGTATCGAAAGGCCCTTTTGGTAAATATTCGTAATTTGCAAAATGAGTGTCGCAATTCCTAATAGCATTGTCCCGAGAAAAGCCATCGCAAGCATTAATTCGATAATAGTAAAAGCTTTTTTCGTATTCATTATTCCATCACCTCCGGATTATAGAGACGAACAACAGTTGTGATCGTAGACGGTACACGAGTACCAGCGCTCTGCCAACATGTACGAATATAAAAATCGTAGTAGTCCGAATTCTTCACATTGTCCTGGTTGTTTCCAGAGACATTAATCCAAAGACCCTCAATCGCGGCGGCTTCATTATAGATTTTGCCATTCTCAGACAAGGCTCGGTCTTCTATATTTTCCCCGCTCTCAGAATTGCCGAGTGTTTTGTAGATAATGCGCGGATAAAGCGACGGAGCCGAGAATAAGCCCCCATCACTAACCCCTCCTTCTTTATTATTGTACGATATGAGCATCTTGTCTTTGATTTGTTCATAAGGAAGCCCCATATAATTGATGTCCTTGTTATAAAAATTAGATTTGTTGTTTATCGTGTCGAAGCTATTAGGGACTAAGAGTCGCGGATTAACAACAAAGGCTTTATATTTATTAAGATGTCTTCCTGTACCATATGCATCTTCACACGAATTCATTCCGTTAATATCAAAAGAGACCGTAGTACCAGTTTCGGGATCAGAAATATCGTCTAAACCGCTTGGCGGCATAGTAAACTCGTCTACAATCTTTTTCCATGCCGCACGGAACTGACTATTATCCATATTTCTCTCTGACACGTAGTTGTTATGAATATAGCGCAGAGCTTCAGCCTGACCGTCAATCTCATTGCGTGCCATTTCCGCTTCGAGCGTACGCTGAGCAGTATTAATCCCGTCATTCATCATGTTGATAGTGAGCAACGAGACCATCGCAAAAATCGAAATAGACAACATCACTTCAATTAGCGTATCACCACGGCGACTATCCTGGCGGGTTATTTGTTGTCGCATAGCACCTCTTTTCCGTCTGAGTCATATATCGTAGCATCAAAGTCCTCTAGCTTGACGCCGCTTTGCGAATGAGCATTCTTCATAATTCGAATCATTCTAGCATGATCAGCATAACTTTCCACCCCGCCACTGTCAATACAAAGATAAACATCTTGAGCCGAAAAGCTATCGTTATCAATATACTTATAGACGCCTTTGTCTTCTGGTCTGTCACTGGTGCCTATTTCCCTATAATCTACCGGCTCACCGGTCGCATCCTTGATCACATCATTCATAGTAAGAGTGCGTATGCTGCCATCGCGAGGAGAACGGAAAATAAGGAGAGTCAGTTCCATTTCCCCGCCTTCTTCCTGCCCGACAGATTCAATTGGTTTACGGAAATAGGTTCCCCACTTCAAAACGCGAGTCGAAGAGTTGCCGGCTACGTATGTACTGTTATTATCCTGAAAGAGGTTGTTGGCTTTCAATATTTTCAAAATTTCTATATCCGTATTTGACTGATTACTAAGTTTACAATAATCGATATTACTATCCTCAGCACATTCTGTTACGTTGTCGGCATGCATCATGACATCATAGTAATCTTTACCGACTAGCGTAGTAGTCTGAATCGTGTCTTTTTTGATCGTAATAACTGCGCCATAGACAGCACACGAGGTGCGACCGCGCCCCGCCTCGCCACTAAACATACTTGCTGCAGCATTACCGACTAGTGAAGTGCAGGCGTCGCTACCATCTCGCAATTCAATCTGCGTATCCGCAACAAAAGAATAGGCTTTGCGAATAGCATCAACCGAATCCTGAATGGCATCCTTGTAACGCTGGTTCGCAATGCTCGAGCCGGCGCCGACTAGAATCCCGGCAAGCAAAAAACCAGTCAATGCCAAGAATAGCATCACTTCTATGATGGTGAAGCCGCTTTGCTCCTCCTTCAAAATAATGCCCATGCTTTTATTATACATTAGCATAAGCGAAAAATCACGTTATTTTACCTTAAAAATACCGCCTATATAGGCGGTATTTTCGGATCACGATTAATTACTTTGCGTATTCAATTGCGCGAGTTTCGCGAATAACGTTTACCTTGATGACGCCAGGATATTGCATCGTAGCTTCAATCTTGTCAGCAATATCGCGAGCGAGCTTGAGCGCAGATAGATCATCAATCTGCTTTGGCTCGACGATGACACGGACCTCACGACCAGCAGAAATCGCATAGGCCTTGTCGATGCCTGGGAAGCTGGTAGCGACATTCTCTAGCGCCTTCATGCGCTCGGCAAAGTTCTCAGCCGAAATATTACGAGCGCCTGGACGAGCCGCCGAAATTGCGTCCATGATTTTGACAATAATTGCTTCTGGAGTAGTAGGTTCAATATCGTTATGGTGCGCTGCGATTGCATGAGTGATTTTCTCATCCATGCCATATTTCTTTGCAAGCTCCGCACCAATATCTGCGTGTTTACCCTCAATCTTGTGGGTGACCGCCTTGCCCATATCATGCAGAAGACAAGCAGTCTTAGTCACCTGTACGTCGGCGCCAATTTCTTCTGCAATCATGCCGCCCATATGCGCCATCTCAATAGAATGCAAGAGAACGTTCTGGCCATAGCTAGTACGGTATTTAAGCTCACCGAGTAAATGTAAAATCTCGCTCGGAATGCCAATAACGCCAACTTCGCGTGCTGCATCTTCACCGGCACGAACGACTTCTTTTTCGATTTCGCGATTTGCCTTAGCGACGGCATCTTCAATGCTAGACGGATTTATACGGCCGTCCTTCATTAGGCGCTCAAGCGCATAGCGAGCAACTTGACGACGAATTGGATCAAAGCTACTAAGAACAACCATGCCTGGAGTATCATCAACAAGAACATCGACGCCGGTGGCATGCTGGAGAGCCTGAATATTGCGTCCTTCCTTACCGATGATGCGACCTTTCATATCGTCATCAGGAAGTTTCAAGCTGGTAACAGTACGGTCTGCAGTGACCTCAGAGGACATGCGTTCCATAGTCGTAAGGAGGATGGATTCAGCAGTCTCTTCGATGTGTTCGTGGAGAGCTTTTTGCTCTTTTATAACAAGTTCTGTAAGGTCGTGCTTGATGTCTTTTTCGGTCATCGCCATAAGTTTTTCCTTAGCATCACTTTTGCTAAGGCCAGCAATCTTCTCGAGCTTTTCCTGCGCTTTCGTGCGGATACCGCGAACTTCTTCTTTTAGTTCTTCTAGTTCATTTTCTTCTTTGCGAAGATTCTCGGATTTCTTGTCGAGTTGATCAAGTTTCTTGTCGAGTAAATTTTCGCGCTCAACGAGACGCTCCTCGGTCTTTTTCCATTCTCGACGACGATTCGATTCTTCTTTTTGGGCGCTATCGTGAATTTCGGTAGCTTCCTTTTTTGCGTTAAGGACAATCTCGCTCGCTTCATGTTTTGCCTTGCGAACTAGCTCGTCGGCTTTGTTTTTACCGCCGTTTTCTTTGTGTTTGTTCGATGCATAAGAAACACCAACACCAGCACCAGCACCAACGACAAGTGCAGCAATAGCTGGAATAATCCATTCCATAGATACCTCTTTCTGTAATCAAATTAAAAACAAATAATCCATGCCCCCTATACAACTATTTTAGCATGCAGATTACTTTTTTGGTGGAGTAATATTTGCCGGACGTCCATATTCTGGCAAAATTATTTCAACCTTTTCGCCGCGATGATTATAGAGTGGAACATTTAAATCTTGGGCGAGCGTATTTACTACCGTTGCGCCAATACGAAGCCCCGTAAAACTTCCTGGGCCAGCAAAAAATGTTATTTCTGAAATGTCTCGCCAGTCGGCATTATTTTCAACTAGTTTCTCGTGAATATATTTATGCAGATCGCGGGCAAGTGAACGACCGGATTCCCATTCGTATTGCTTATCGTCTAATTTAAGGATTGTTTTTGGCGATGATGTATCTAGATATAATTTCATTTTTCTATTAGCTCCCGAGTGTCTTCGTCGACATATTTTATTTCTATGACGGGATGGTCTGCTGGGAGAATATTTTTAATGCTCTGCCCCCATTCAATAATTGTAATTGTGTTCGGGTCCGTAATCGTCTCCGCTAAATCTTCGACCATAAGCCCAGGATCTTCGAGGCGATAAAAATCATAGTGGACGAGATTATATTTCTCGCCACGATATTCGCGCGAAATCGTAAAAGACGGCGAACTAAGCTCCTGCTTAACTCCAAGACCTTTCGCGAGACCGCGCGTAAAAGTTGTCTTGCCGACGCCAACATCACCAATCAACTCAATGACGATTGGAGCTTTTAGCTCGACAGCAAACTTCTCGCCATATTCTAGCATCTCTTTTTCAGAGTGAATTAGCATGTATATATTTTAGCATAACTGGGGCGATAGCTATATTTCGTAATGCGTTTTAGAATAAGCAACAAAGCGAAAATCGGTAAACATAGAAGAAAGACTGCTGGGTTATTAGCTTCAAAATCAATAGTCGCCCACGGGATACTGGCAATAAAATTTATCACTAATAAATGATACTGTGCCAGTATGCTCGCTAAAAATGCAAATAAAGGAAAGCTCGTAATTCCGGCCAAGATAGTAAAAAGCATCACAAAAGAAATGGTCGGCGAAACAAGTACATTTGCAAGCAGAGCGAGCATCGAGACACTGCCAAAAGTATAAAGTGTCAGCGGCAGACAAAATGTCTGAGCAGAGATGCAGGCAATTATTAAGTTCGCGAGAAAACCAGGCTGTTTTTCGCCATACAGAAATTTGCATATTAGTGGCGTCATAAGTATTATTCCGGCATACGACGCGAAAGATAATTGCCAGGCAAGATTATTTATATTATCAGGATTGATCAATAAAGTAAGCGCCGCAACGAAAATTAACATTCGGATTGGATGAATTTTGCGGCCGAAGTACCAAGCCCAGAGAGTGAGAAATGTAACAAGCCCAGCACGAGCAATACTAGGACTAAAGCCGGTAATACTCATATAAACAACCAGTAAAATGGATGCTCCAGCTAATGTAGCAAAGCGCGAAATTTTGCCAAAGATTTTTTTCGCAAAACTCACTACGACAGCAAGATGAAAACCGGATGCAACTACGGCATGAGCCAGACCAGCAAGACGAAGATTTGTTTTCTGCTGTTCGGTTAGCAAGTTCTTTTGCCCAGTCAAATAGCTTAGGGCTAGATTGCTTTGTTCGACATTATTCATTAGGCGAACGACGTTTTGCGAAATCGCATTCCGCGCCTTCAGTGCAAAATCAGGAATAGTCGGGCTTGCGCGAGCAAGTATCTTTGGATGATACATAAATGCTGCATAGTTCGCAAAACCTGGCTGCAGCTGTCCTTCAAGCGTTAATTGCTCAGAACGGCCGAACTCCTCTTTTGTTTCAAGCATCACGTAAAGAGCACCAAGATTGGTTTTTAGATTGATTCGTGAATCATTATTCTTCTGAATTGGGTCATCGGAAATTTGTCCGGAAATAATAACGTTTCGGCTCGACTCTAATCGAGGCAGTGGAAGAAGAAGCTTTCAGAATACTACCGCTGCAATAATTATGATTGCTAAGATGAGTGGAATAATAGATGCATGAGGAAAGATTTTTAGCTTCATATTTCTATTATAAATTCGCTTATTTTTCGAGTAAAACATAAGAATAATAACAGTGGTTTTATGATAAAATATTGGTGATGAGAAAATATTTTAATCTCCTCAATCCGAAGACTTGGAATCAAAAGGCGCGCTTCATTTTTGCCTCGCTTTTATTCCTCGCTTTGAGCGCAATCGTTCTAACCTGGTTTTTAGAATACCGTTATTTTATTAATGATTTTTGGCGATCATGGGATTTCGTATTTAGCAAGCCAGCCGTATTTTTCTTTAGCGTTTTTTTGCTCTGGCTAATGCTGGTCGCAATTTGGGCGTTGACTGGTCGACCTATCCTTAGCGCCGGGGTTATGTTCGTTGTTGTCACAGTTATGACTTATATTCATATCTCGAAATTTAATTCGCGCGGCTATCCATTGTTGCCGGAAGATTTTCAGCTTGCTGGCGAAACAACCACTTTAACCAAGTTTGTTGACGGTTGGTCGATTGTGCGATTAATTATCGCAATTGTTATTGTTTGTATTTTGCTTGGCGTTTTTTCGCATTATTGCGGCAAAAAATTCTATTTGCGTTATCGGGAGGAAAGACGTCGCAATTTCATTTTCCGACATCTGCTAATTACACGTGCAGTTTTCTTGGCGGGTGCGATTTTTATTTTCATGTCGTCGACAGTCTTCGTGCGACATAATTTAGGAGCGCGTTATGAAGACATTTTTCTAGGTACGACTTTTACGGCCTGGAATCAAAACCGCAACTACGATGATAATGGTTTTATTCTTGGCTTTCTTTATAATTTTCAAAAGCTAAGGCTCGGTGCGCCGGAAGGATATAGTGAAGAGCGGATTGCTAATATCAAGAAACAATACTCCATAATCGCGAATAACGACAACAATAAGCGACTTGACCCGAAGGACGAGAACGTGAGCGTCGTAGTTATTTTGAATGAATCATTCTTCGATCCGAACGTTTCATTCCAGGGTAAAAACTTTAGCGACTATTATAAAGTGAATGGCGGAGATGTTTTGCCAGAATTGCATGCACTACAAAAACGAATGCCGCACGGCTTGATGTATTCGCTCGATTATGGCGGGGGAACAGCTAACATCGAGTTTGAAGCTTTGACAAGTTTGACAAATTTTTGGACTAACACGGTACCGTATACGGCACTAATTCCAAAAGCCGGAAAAGTTCCTTCGATTGCTAGCATGCTCAAAGAAAGCGATTATTCCACGCTCGCAATTCATCCATTTAATGGCGGGATGTATAAACGTAATATCGCGTTAAAAAACGAAGG
Source organism: uncultured Candidatus Saccharibacteria bacterium (assembly GCA_946411935.1). GTDB lineage: Bacteria > Patescibacteriota > Saccharimonadia > Saccharimonadales > Saccharimonadaceae > UBA2834. Next base: position 19,100 of record CAMKFS010000003.1, read on the forward strand.
ATTCGACGAGTTTATTACTGAGATTGAAATGAATTATACGGAACATGATGGAGATTCTGAATACATCAACGATCGTTCGTCCTACCAACAGACTCTAGAAGCGCTTCGCGAGAATGACGAAAAGCAAGTGATTGGATTAATTACTATGCAAAATCATACACCGTATAATGAGAGTACTTACGAGAATTATGATTTTAGCATCGAAAGCGATTTTGACATTCCGGAAGATCGCCAGAAATCGATCGTAACGTATTTGCAGACACTACATGAATCGGATAAGTATCTTGGCGATTTTATTCGCGAGCTCGATACGCTCGACAAAAAGGTCGCAGTGCTATATTTTGGCGACCATTCCGCAGGACTATTTGACGAAATTAATAATAGCGAGGAAGGCGCGGTACGCAGTTTAGCGCGCGTAACGCCATATTTTATATATACAAATTACGACGCCGGTTTTAAAGATTTAAACTTACCGACAACGACGCCAAACTGCATGAGCAACACGATACTTAATAGGCTTGGCTGGCAGAAGAGTCCGCTATATTATCTTGTCGACGACGTTTGCCGCGAACAACCAATTCTGACGCAAAACTATCTCGAAAACAAAGAATTCGAGCTGACCGAAACGCTACAAAATTATCAATTACTAACTTACGACATTCTCGGCGGCCAAAGATATTGGATTAAGAATAAATAATTAAGCTTTCGGAAATAGTGGCGTTGCCGGCGGAGTTATTTGCTTTGCCCCGAAGATATTTGCAATTTTTGCGGCAGTGTCTGGCAAGAAAATTGCGAGACGAAGATTTGTATTTACGAGCTCCTGGATAAGTTCCGCTAAGACAGCTTTTGCTTTTTTTGGATCAGTCTTCGCGAGGGCCCACGGCTTTTCTTCATCGATGCGTTTATTTAGATTCTGAATCTCACTCCAAAGAATATCGAAGGCAAAATTGAATTCATACTTGTCCATGCGAGAGTCGAATTCTGGCGCATCTTTTTGCTCGGCTTTAATGCCGGCAATCTCATTTTTCTTTGCAAGGGTCGCAAGACGCTGAACAAGATTGCCTAAATCATTAGCGAGCTCATTGTAAGAAGCTTCGTATTTTTCCCACGTAAAGTCGGCATCCTCAGTCGTCGAAGCATGACGAAGAAAATAATAGCGGAATGGAATTACGCCATGTTTTTCTAGAATTTCATCTGGAGCAATAACATTGCCGATGGATTTTGACATTTTCTCACCATTCACAGTAATGAAACCATGTGCAAGAAGATTTTTAGGCAATGGCAAATCTAAGCCCATCAGCATTGCTGGCCAAATACCAGCATGGAAACGCAAAATATCTTTTCCGACAATCTGCGTGTTAGCTGGCCAAGAATCAGAAATGTCTTTTTCTGGATAACCAAGAACCGTAATATAGTTTGATAATGCATCAATCCAGACGTACATAACCTGGCTGTCGTCACCGGGAACTTGGACACCCCATTCAACTTGTTCTTTCGGGCGGGAGATCGAAACATCCGGCATATCCTTCAGTAAATTAAGGAATTCTTTTTTGCGGAAAGCAGGCGTAATTTTCATTTCGTCAGACTCGATTGCTTCACGAATGCGATCTTTGAAATCCGCAATGCGAAGATAGTAATTCTCTTCGCTCAATTTAATATATGGCTTTTTATGGTCTGGGCATTCACCATTATTGTCGGCATATTCCTTGTCGGTTACAAAACCTTCACAGCCCTCACAATACCAGCCCTCATATTTATCTTTATAAATATGGTCACTGAGTTTTTCCCAAATCGCTTGGCAGCGACGTTCGTGATCAGCGTCGGTTGTGCGAACAAAGTCAGTATACTCGACGTCTAATGAATGAATAAAATCTTGAAACTTCTGTGAATTTTGATCGACAAATTCTTGAATCGGAGTATTTAGCTCGGCAGCTTTTTTGAATATTTTATTGCCATGCTCATCTGTGCCGGCCTGCAAGCGGACTGCCTTGCCCTGAAACATCATATAGCGCCGCAACACGTCCGCAAGTAAATAATCCATCGCATGACCGAGGTGCGGATTACCATTGACATACGGGATAGCTGTGGTGATATATGTATTTTTCATACAAAAAATTATACCATCATATCTGTTGTTCCGCTAGTCGCGATACTGAATTTGCGTACTAAGCGCGTGAGTAATGGCGGCCGCAACCGCATCAGCTGCATCGTCCGGCTTGATAATTTTATCCATGTTTAGATAATTACGGACCGCTTCCTGCATGTCTTTTTTCTTGGCGCGACCATATCCAGTTAAAGTATTTTTGATTTGAAGTGGCGTATATTCATAAATCGGAATATTATGCTGGCGAGCAGCAAGAATGCAAATTCCGCGTGCCTCGGCGACGGTAATACCAGTTGTTATGTTTGTATTGAAGAATAGTTTTTCGATTGCTACTTCGTCCGGATTGGTTTCATTAATAATTTGATTTAAAGATTCATATATATCCAACAGACGGTCAGCGAGTGGAGTATGAGCCGGAGTAGTAATAACGCCAGCAGTTTCCATCCTTGGCTGTTTACGTGTTGTAAATCTTACAACACCAAAGCCACAGATGCCGGTTCCTGGATCGATGCCTAAAACTTTCTTCGTCGACATACTATTAGTTTAGCACGCCTAAGAAGCTTCGCGATTTCGTGGCGGAATTGAAAGATAACATACAGCAAAACTAGTGCGCCAACAGATATCAGCGCGATGCTTGCGATAAATATCTGCGGATTATCATATGTTTCATTCGTAACATCTTCGACTGGATATTTCGAGGCGTCCATCCGCTTCTTGCGACAACGATTCGTAGCTGGGTTTAGTTCATAGCCATCAGGACAAGTTTTGACTGTTTTAGTGGCAGCCTGTTTTCTGCAGCGCCCAGTCGACGGGCTTCGGTAGTAGCCCGCCTTGCATGCAGCCTGAACCTTCGTCTCTGGCATTTTCTTGCAACGATTCGTCAGAACATTGAGATATTGACCTTCTGGACAAATTTTAATAAGTGAAGCAGCAAGAGATTTTTCATTAATACAATTCCCTGTTTCAGGATTAATGATTTTTCCTTCTGGACAACTGCGGTATTCTTGAAGTACATTATCGGCTGCAGGTGTCGGCAGGAAGGTGATTAGTCATTGCCCGTCAATATACGCAAAAGAAGCTCCGCGTTTTTGGCCATGCATATAAGTTAGCGATCCGACTAGGCCATTGCCATCAAATAGTTCAACGCTTAATGCAGCGCTTGGATCTTTCGTCAAAAGAATGTCTTGAATAATTGTATAGCTATTGGCTTCCAGCTTACCTTGGAGAGAATAGTTTTTATTTTTATAACGCAACGTGCAGACGGAAAGATCCTGATCGTAGTCGTTTGAATTAAAAAGCTCAATAAACTGTTCGGACGAGTTTTCTTCGTAATACGAATATAACTCCGTAAGTTGCACCCCTTCACAAGACGGAAGTTCGACCGGCTCGGGTTCGGGGATATAAATCGCTTCAGGATTAATCGCCGGATAGTATTCTTCGAGCACAAATGGCTCCTCGCAATTCGAGCGACAAATCACCGCAGTGCGGTTATCTGACGACTTCGTTGCGAACTTTGGCAATAGCTGTTCGCAGACGCTTTTGCCCCAACATATTTCATCGATTACTAGTTCGCCCTGCACTATTCGAAGACGTCCAGCAGTAGAAGCAAGACCACTAGAACTAAAAGAATAAAGATAACGCGAAGATGCCTCCTGATATTGCGGACTTTTATTGAAGCCAAAAATGACCGAATCGCCGCGAAGAATTGTTGGCTCAGCAAACTCGAGCTCTCCGGCGAAATTGTCGCTACTGTTGAAGTATTGGATTTTGAAGGGCGATAAATCAAGATCGTCTCCGACGGTTTTCGTAAGTTCGAAAAAGTCATAGTTTTGGGAGGAATTATCGTCCTTGTAACCTGCATTGACGGAGCGAAAAAATATCGGAGCTTCAACTGGCGACGATTCGGCAAAAACCGGTCGAGCGATTGCGGCGATAATGATGACTCCAAAGCTGGCGAAAAATTGATAGATTTTCATGCCCTTCATAATATTACGCATAAGAAATAGCACAAGCATGAGCTTAATGTTTTCTCTAGAACAGCGATTCGCTTATGCTATAATATAGGCATGAGCGATATTACTAGCATCGCAACTATTATCCTGGCTGCAATAACCCAGGCATCATTACAGTTGGGTCTCGGAGGCCTTATTTTGCTATATCACAATAGCATGGGTAAGCATCGCCGCAAGACGACGCGTTATCTTGCAAAAAATTACATCCTTGGCTCGTGCGCAATTACTTTCTTAATGGTATGCACTTTTTGCTTCTTGATTGGAAACTTTTTCGGTGGTTCGTTATCAGCGGAATGGCTAGTTGTGAGTATCGGTATCTTTGCCGCAAGCGGCTCAGTAATGTGGTTCCTTTACTATCGCAAAGGAAAGAAAACAACCGAGCTCTGGCTACCAAAGGCTTTCACGAATTTTATACGCAAAAAAGCTCGCAATACGAACGACAATGTCGAGGCTTTTTCGCTCGGTCTGCTTAGTAGCTTTGCCGAAATACCGTTTAGTTTGGCAATTTATTTCGTAGTTGCAAATTGCATTTTAAACATGCACGGCTGGCTGCAAATTGTCGCAGCGCTTAGTTATACTATCCTTACCGTCGTTCCGCTACTTGCGCTGAAGCTTAAAATGAAGACTGGCAAATCCGCAATCGAAGCGCAAAAATGGCGAGTGAAGAACAAGGCGTTCTCAAAAGCCTTCTCCGGAAGCAGTTTTATGCTTCTCGCGATATTCGTTTTAGCATTTTGGGTAATGTAGTATGGCAAGCAGAAAGAAAAAAATCACATACGAATATTCTTCGGATGGTGTTAAGCGTAGCATTTTGAGAAATGCGAGGAGCGCAAAAGTTGCTCCGGGTTGGGCTAAGCAAATTGCCGATCGCGTCGCAAAAGAAGTCGACGAATGGATTGCTGATAAGGAGATCGTAACGGAGGCTGATCTTCGAAAGAAGATTATTAAGGAGCTCGAGACATTGAGCCCCGATATCGCTTTTGCTTACAAAAATCATGATAAAATAATATAAGATGAAGAAGAAATTTGATTTTGATTTAATTGTAATCGGAAGCGGCGATGCGGGCGGCGAAGCAGCCTTAATTGCGGCAAAAAGTGGCCTGAAGGTAGCAATCGTCGAGGCAAAACATTGGGGCGGCACAAACCTAAATAGCCTCAACGTGCCATTCGGCGCAGCAATGCACGCGGCCCTTACTTATAAGAGCGCTTTGGCCGGGGCGCGCTTTGGCATTTCGAGCGGAAATCTGCGCTACAATTACCCTACTCTCGTGAATTGGAAAAACCAAGCTGCAAAAAATGCTGGCGCTAACAGTAAAAAAATCTTCGAAGAAGCAAAGATTAGCTGCATCAGCGGCACAGCACGTTTCCTTTCGGCACACGAAATTGCCGTCGGTAGCGAGACGTTTGCGGCAAAGAAATTCTTGATCGCAACTGGTTCATCGGTCGCAGATACTGGTATTACTATTCCAGAAAATGTCGATTATTATTTGCCAACTGACGTCGTCAATATTCCACGCGTACCAAGAAGCGTCTTTATCGTAGGTGCCGGATCGACAGGCTGCGAGTTTGCTCAGTATTTCGCCGCTCTCGGCAGCGAAGTCGTAATCGCAGATATCGCCGGTCGACTATTGCCGCGCGAAGATGAGGAAGTCGGACAGGTGCTAGATGAAGTATTTAAGAAAGATCGCATCAAAACTCTCACGCAATCCCGTGTCGTCGCAATCGAGCAGAATGCCGGTGAAAAACGAGTCGTCTTTATGCGTGGCGGTCAAGAGAAATCAATCAAGGTCGACGCAGTTGTGTTATGTACTGGTAGCGCACCAAATGTAGATTTAGGCCTAGATAACGCAGGCGTCAAATATTCACGTAGTGGCATAAAAGTTGACGATGCCCTGCAAACAAATGTAAAGCATATTTATGCGGCTGGTGATGTTATTGGCGGTAAGAGTTCTACCGAGAAGGCCATCATTGATGGGCGAGTAGCGGCAGCGCATATTATTGGCCGTTCTAAAGACTCCGTTAATTATAATGGCTTGATTCGAGTTACTAACACTTATCCAGAAGTCGCTCAGGTCGGTACGAGCGAAGATGATTGTATTCGTCGTGATCGCAAGGTCAAGAAAATTGTCGTACCGCTACAGGCCGTCCAAAAATCGAATATCACAAATTTCTATGACGGCTTTGTGAAATTAATCTTCAGCAAATCCGGCACACTTATTGGCGGTACCGTAATGGCCCCGAATGCAGGAATTATCGCCCAAGAAATTGCTTTTGGCGTTCGCTACGAAATGTCCGCAAACGAAATCTCTTCAGTCCCACACGTCGCAAATGATTGGAGCGAATTAATTCGTTCTGCTGCAGAAAGAATTAAATAAAAAAATAGTCCGAATCGGACTCTCATGAAACTTGGTGGCGGGGGTTGGATTTGAACCAACGACCTTCTGGTTATGGGCCAGACGAGCTACCAGGCTGCTCTACCCCGCGATGACTATATAATTATATATCTAACCAAACAAAAAGTCAAGCCACTCGTCGAGATTTGTGCGTTTTTGGTTAAATTTATTATCAATTTCAGAATATTTATTAACTGCGCTCTCGGAATTTTCCGGAAGAATTACCATAGTTTCGCCTTCGAGCATCATGCCTTGCTTTTCGCGTGCCATAATCTCCTGATACTCCTCGGTATTGTAATAATTCTGTTCGAATTTAAGCGTATCAACTTCAAGTTTTAGCTTCTCTGACTGAAGCGTAATTTCCTTCAGCTTCTGCTCGAGTTGCCAGTTGCGCGTAGTCGCCGTAATGGCATTATAGGTAAAAACGAGACCAAGAATCAGCGCCGCCGCAGCCGAAATATTATGCACGGTCAAATAATCTTTCTTCGTATAGTAGCGAAGACGACGCAGCTGAGTCTTAATTTTATCCATAAGGATATTATAACATCACAGATGCGTTAGGCGTACTATCGGAACTGTGGTAGAATTATAAGGTATGGGGGCATAGCTCAGTGGTTAGAGCAGTCGGCTCATAACCGATTGGTCGCTGGTTCAAACCCAGCTGCCCCCACCAAGAGGAATATAAAGCCGTTTTTTCGTCATTTTTCCCATGTAAATGGCTGTTAAATACCCTATCAATTTCTGGGGTAATTTTTTGTCGTTTTTTCCAATTTTTCGAGCCATGGATACGGTTCTACCTCTATAATTTTGGCCGTTAATACCTTGTCATTCGGTTCATATCCTACTTCTTGCTCAATAAGTATGACTGGCGGTCCGATTGATTGCAGAAATGTCCTGCGTCCCCCTCACTAATCTATTTAGCAAGAATACATGGGCGCTCTTGCTAATATACATATTGACAAAAATAAAAATCTATGATATAATCAAGCAGATGTTCAAAAAAATGAGCATAGTAGCATCTTAAAAAATTTGTGGAATAGTGATCATTTGTGTAAAAAGATTTGGCGAAAGAAATGTTTTAAAGAAATTGATGAAGAAATTGGATTTTAAGAAGAATCGCCAAGAACACAAAAAGGAGGTACTGTTATGGAACTCTATATTCACTATGGCTCCACAAATTTCGACCCTAGTTACTTTGCGCAGGTTACCAACCGAGACACGCTCAGAGTCAAGCCTGACGGCGGGCTCTGGGCCTCTCGCGTTGATGCGAAATACGGTTGGCGCGATTGGTGCGAAAATGCAGAATTCGGGCTCGAGAGCCTGAAAACTCATTTTTGTTTCCTAATTACGCCTGCCGCAAAGGTCTTTCATCTTTACACCAGTAAAGATTTAGACCGCCTGCCGCATCGTAACGACTGCCACGATCAATGGGAGTTCTATCCGGATTTTGAGCAGATGGTAACAGATGGCTGGGATGCCATCGAGCTCCATCTTTCAGATACGGATATAAGCTGGGGCAACGATAGTCTGCATTTTCGGCTTTATGGCTGGGATTGTGACTCAATCCTGATCATGAACCCCAAGATCATCTCACCCGTTACCCATATCTAGGCAGAAAAGTCCTCGGCAACCAGCCGGGACTTTTTTATTTATGAACAACCTTCTATGCGTGACTGAGCATCAACCATCACACTCATAGTTCTGTAGTTTTTTATATATCCTCCTTATATACTGTTAATGCCTGAATAATTCGCCCCCACCAGATTTTATACGAGTCGGCATTTTCGCCGATTTTTTAGTAGCAATCTATTAAGCCTCTTGAATTGTAAAGCAAGCGGCAAAAGAAAACCTCGTACGTTAGTACGAGGTAAGAGACTGGAGCGCCTTGAGCGATTTCTCGAACATCGGCGTCAGTTGCGGATTCAGGTTTTTATCAATCAGCGCCTTGAACATCTCGATGCGCTTCTCAATATAAGCCTTTCTTTCGGACTCCGGCATGACAGCGATTATCATCTTGTCGATTTCACTACACCGCATGTCCGGATCGCCCACAAGGGGTGCAAGGTGCTTGCATCGGCCCTGACAGATACACTCGTGAATCGCGGCGTATTTTGCATACGAATCGCTTGCTCTTTCATCAACGAAGACCTGGTCGGTCTCGCCATCAGAGGCAAAGTACACGAGGCTGTCTGTGCCAAACTGACTAGCGAAGTCAGTCCTACCGAGTGCAACAACAATGAGGCTGCCAGCAAACTCAATCATCATATTATCCCCTCCTATTAGATATCTCCTGTTGCAAGCTGCCTTATTATTATAACATACTCTTAATATTAGTCAAGCAAGATAACAAATATGTAATTGAATATTGTTCTAATGATAGAATTAGACACTATTTCACCCCTGTAAACTTGTCTGTTAATACCCTTCTTTAGCCCATGCATTTTTATTGAAAATGATATAATCGAACATATGAATACAAAAATCGCGTTGTTAGTCCATGGCTATAATGGCGTTCCGAAGATTTATGAATACTTTCAAAAAGAGCTTAAAAGAAATGGATACAATGTTATAATTCCGGAATTTCCGGTTCGCGAAGATATCACGATTGGCAGCTATTTTGAAGTTTTTGACAAATATAAAGACCAAATAAATCCGGAAACGATTCTAATTGGCCATTCAATTGGAAATGCCATGATTGTAAAGTATCTATCCGCTAATAATCTCTCAGCTAAGGCATACATTGGACTAGCCGGATTCGGAAACCCATTTATCGTTAATGGACGTGATGATCTAAATAAAGTAGTAGAGCCTCTCGGTTTAACAGACATAGAGACGAATGGTTTTAAGAAACTTGTCGAAAAGAGATATGCAATTTATAGCAATAACGACCATATCGTTCCGTTCGGTAACCTACAAGAGTTTCCGAAGATGATAGGTGCGGAAGAATTTTTAGTGCCAGGAATTGGCCATATGGGCAAGAAAAGCGGCCTCGAAGAATTGCCGATCGTTATCGAGTTGATTATTAATAATTGTTAAAGCCTGAACAATTCATTCCCACCAGATTTTATGTATTAAAAAGGCGAGCACTAGGCTCGCCAATTTCTTATTCTAGATCTGATTCGTCGAATGGATGCGGGCAGAGTTCTTCGACGGTGTATTTCTCGAATTTACCGTCATTTGCGTAGAAATATAGCGGCACATCTTTATCGAATAGTTCGCTAATAACCTGTCTACAAGCAAAACAGCTGGTGCTGACTTTATTGCTATCCGCACATAGGCAATGCAGCTCCTTGAAATCACCCTTCTTGTAGCCTTGACTAATCGCACTCAAGATTGCGCTTCTCTCCGAGCAAATAGACGAGCCGTAGGCGGCGTTTTCGACGTTTACGCCCGGAATTTCCCTGCCGTCTTTCATGATCAGAATCGTAGCCACCCTGAAGTGCGAATATGGACTATACGAATTTTTTGCAAGTTCTAACAACTTATTTATCATGCTCTTTACCTCCAAACTGTACAAGATCTCCAGAAACAATAAAAAAACAACTCGCTTTTATCACCTCCCTAGCGTGAGTATTCTTATATTATAACATATTTTCATGGTTTGTTAATATCTCATTCTCGATTTGGATTATCTTTTACTATTGACAAATGTACGCGCATATGGTTTAATTAGGTAACTGCTAGTTTTGAGCCTAGAGAGTATCTTTAAAGCGGAGGATTAAAAGTATAATTGTCGTAAATCTAGAATTAAGCCTGAGTAATAATTCAGAAAAGCTTGATGGAATCTATTGAAAAGGAGGCGATATAGATGACTAAGGAAGAAATTAGCAATACAATACTTAGTCTGCACACTGATGAAGAAATAGTCGATTTTGTTGAAAGAAGAATTGATGAATTAGAGGAAAATTCCATAGAAACAACCGTAGGTCAGAATTATACCGTATCATTCAGAGAGTATATTTCTAAGAAAACACATTACAAGGCTGGAGACAGATTCGAAAGAGGAGAATGTCCCGATTTAGTATATGACGATATTATACCTTATATTAATATCGTAAAAGTGATTAGGAAGAATGGTTGGTATACCGAACTTTTCTTATTTACCGCCATATACTTCGAGCTGGAAGGTTATTCGCCGATCGATAGCGACTTAGGCGCACTCGCAACCAGAGCATTCACCTATCTGGAAAATATAGGCAAAAGAGTATCTATCAAACAGATTAGAGATAAAGGATGCGCATTTTGTTCCGAAAGAGCTGGGATGGCCCATAATATTTTTAAGTTTTTAGGGGTCGATTCTGAGGTCGTAATCGGATACAGAGATTCTGAACGACATGCATATAACCTTGTTTATCCAAATGGATATGGCAATGAGCCTATGGTGATTTTCGATCCATCATTTTCCGTAAAATTCATTAAAAAAGATCATGGATTAGCGGCCGGTTATTTTAAAGCTCTACGAAGAGAAGATTACGAAAAATTAATGTCTGGGGCACCAATAAAAATAGAGCTGTCAAAAACAGAGAAAAACTATAGGCAGTTTTATGATTTGGGAGAAGAGTATATCTTTAGTGGAGATACTCCATCTTATATTGCTAGCTTAGACTAAAATCCTCCATGTATTCCGGATGCGTAGGACTCATTTGCCCTACGCATTTTTTATTTAAATGTTCATATTACCGTTAACAGTATTGCATTATTACGTTATTTATGGTATAATTATAAGAGGCACCCTTCTGGGCGCACTTTAAAAAGAAGGAAGGTGATTTACCTTGCAAAATGATTTCTTCAAAGAAAAGGAAGAAGCTTGGGCTATCTTCAGAAAAGAGGCGGCTAAGGTAGACGTCGAAACACGTATCAATGTTCTTGCTTTCAATATCTACAATGACGCGAGAATCGAGTATCAGAATCTGCTCAAAGATATCGAAGAAGCAAAGAAGATTTGGGACGAATTTAATAAGTTTAAGAAAGAAACTGAAGCCAAAATCAGCGAACTCTATAAACTTAGCGCACAAGAACATAGCCAAATGTGTGAGAGTTTTGCGCTCTCAAAACAGGCTAGAGATGAGAAAAAGGGATTTTTAGCCGACGATTATTCAAAACTCGGTATAGAACATCGCGAAAAGCGTGACGCAATCAACGAAGAGATAAACGAGTTAAAGCAGGAAATCTTCGGTGCAAAAAAGAGAGCGAAGTCGAAAGCAAAATACATTGATTCAACAGTTCTCGAAGATGCCAAAGATCTCATGGATCATTGGAAGAAAAAGTATTCCGAACAAAATGACAAGGTCGAAGCAATCAAGAAGCATTGCGAAGATCTCAGAATTGAAGCCTCAAAGGCGCAGAAAAGATATGAAAATATGAAGAAGCCAAAAGACGACGATGTCGTAAATAGAAGTTACGACACGACACTAGCGCACTATAATGAGTTAAAAATTGAATACGAAAAGATCCTCGCAGAAGATGCAGAAATAATGAAGGATCTTGAGAGATGTAACAAGTTGGAAGCGCGTTTTAGACGAGACAGCGACATTTTTAGAAGAAAGGTTAAAAAAATTTGGTCGTTAGAACGAGCTAATGCTAAGTAGGTCAATCACTATAAACCGTAAGCGCTGAGCGATATTGCTCGGCGCTTTTTTAATGCAGCAAAAGCAGCCAGACCATTGCTGGCATCGTAATTAACGAGAGAATAGTAGAAATCGTGACAAGCTCGGAAGACTCAATATCATTACCGCCATATTTCGCCGCAAAAAGGCCGAGGCTCGTAGCAGTCGGCAGAGTCTGGATAATCGTACAGACAATAACCACCTCATCCGGAAAATTCAAAAATCGGAGCAGAAAATATGTCATAACTGGACCAAGAATCAGCTGAATTACCGCCGTAACAGTAAGACGCCACTTTTTGAGAAGCTTGCGGAAGTCGGCATGACTCAACATGAAACCAATACAAATAATCGAGAGTGTCGTAGTGGCATTGCCCGTGAACTGCGCGGCATCCATAACGAAGCCCGGGAAGCGAATTCCAGAGAGAAACATTGCCATACCAAGAAATACTGCGATAATATTCGGGTTTTTAATAATACCCCAAAAGAGCTTCGAGGTGAGCTTGCGTTCAAACAAATAGACACCATAGGAGAACAGCGCAATATTAAACGCAATAATAAAGCCGCAGTACGGAATAATTCCCTGTTCACCGAAAACGCTCGAGATAATTGGATAACCTAGGAAGGTTGCATTGTTGAATATGAGCGCGAACTGAGACTCAAAACGGAGTTCGCCTTTATAGAAATGTTTATTAAAAATAATTCGGCTCGCAAAGATAAGAGCCATCATTACTATGACACCGGCAGCCAGACCTTTGAAGAAGAGGTCGGAAGTTTCCTCGCTGAATTCTGACGGGAAAGCGACAAAAAGCGAGGCTGGCATGAAGACCGTCAAAAGAAGATTGACGAGGCATTTATTTGCCTTCGTATCGATGAGCTTTGCCTTGCCAAGAATAAAGCCTAGGATCAAGATAATCGCAATAGTGCCGAGACGTGAATAGAAAAGCTCAAGCGGAATATTCATACTCTAATTATACACTAGATACAAAAAATACAGTCGCGCGTGGCGACTGTATTTTAAAACCTAAATAATCAACTGGTGCTAATTATTTCTTGCGGGAAACGGTCAAGAAACCGTTGCGTGGGTTTTCATTAACTTCGCGGTCTGCTGGAAGGTCACATGGGGTACCCTTAGCGTTCTTCGCAACCTTGGTGAAGAAGTAAATCGTCTGTGGTTTGCCGCCACGGAGAGTAACCTCGGATTTGTGAAGATAGTATTTTACACCCTTGGAATTGGTATGTTCGTAAGCCATTTTAGACTTTCCTCCGTTAGTTATATATATTCTTATCTTATGGCCCCTGTAAGGTGTTGTCAAGAGAAAAATACTATTTTCTGTGGCTTTTTTCTAAGATTAGAAGAGCGAGGTGGATAGTTACCCAGATAACGAGGCGCACAGTAAGGATAAGAGCAAGGATAATACAGAGAAGGAGACAGATACCAGAAGCGCACGGATACCAGAGCGGCGAGGAATATTCGTGACGGAATAACTCCGTTGGCGGCAAAGTGGCGGCGCCTTCTGCATCAAGAGTGCCCAAATCTGGATATTTTGCCAGCTCATCCTGGTAGCACTGAATATAACGTGCATTAAAGCCCCAGCCATTCGCGCGACTACGGGCGTCGCAGACTTCAGCGGCTTTCTTGTAGATATTGCCATTAGGGTTCGAGACATTTTTCTCTACTTCAGCCTTAGCAGCAGCAATTGCTTCATTTGCTTTGCGCAAATACTGATTCTCGAGATAAAACGGCCCTGTTCCGAAGGTGATTTTTTGGGTGCCATTTTCTTCTACGGTATTAAAGACAATATGCTTCAGAGTAAAGGAATGAAGTTCCTCGAGAGAGGAGGAGATCTTCTCGTCATTGTTTTCCGCATCCGCAGACATTACAGCATCGCGCAGTTCGACCATCTTAATATGATCGAAACGCATCAGAGTTGCGGTTAGAAATCCCAAGAGTATCAAAATTAATACTATCTTCCAGCTCGAGAGGCGGAAGATTTTCATTAGCGACTGCTTTAACTTGTTTTTAGACAGTCCACCCATAATATATTATTATTGTATCATGAGTAGTATTTATTTTTCTGGAATTAACGGTGTCGGAATCAGCCCACTGGCCGAGCTTGCACAAGATATGGGCGAGAAGGTATGCGGTTCAGATATGCGCCGCGGAGAATTGGCTCCCGAGCTCGAGAAGCGTGGAATTGAGGTCCATTATGGCCCACAAGATGGCGAATTCTTGCGCCAAAAGATTAACGAAGGCGTAGATTGGTTCGTTCATACTTCTGCACTTACTCCAGATAATCCCGAGTTAATCGCTGCAAAAGAAGCCGGTATTCGCGTAAGTAAGCGCGATGAATGGCTAAATGAGTTCTTAAGCAAGAATAAACTAAAGATGCTCGCCGTTGCGGGTACGCACGGCAAGACGACGACTACTTCGATGCTAATCTGGGTATTCCATGAGTTAGGCATGCCTCTAAACTATGCCGTCGGTACTAGTTTACCATGGGCTGGACGAAGCAATTTCGATAAAAATTCGCCATATTTTGCTTATGAGTGCGACGAATTCGATCGCAATTTCTTGGCTTTTCACCCATATGTCTCCGCAATCGTGTCCGTAGATTATGATCATGCCGATATTTATCCAACGGTCGAAGATTATCGGGCGGCATTCACACAATTTGAGAGCCAGTCAGAAATTGTTGTAAAAAACACAACAATAGACAAGCGAATTACTCTTCCGGGCGAATTGCGACGACAGGATGCCTCGGTTGTACTGGAAGTAATGCGTCATCTTTGCGATGAGCCAGACGAGAAGATTATTGAGATTCTCAATCGCTTCCCTGGTGCTGAGCGTCGCTTTGAAGAAGTTTCAAAACACGTATTCACCGATTACGGCCATCATCCAAAAGAAATTAAAGCCACTGTGCAGATGGCGAAAGAATTGCGCGATCGCGCCAATTACAAGGGCGTTGCGATGGTTTACGAACCACTCCAAAACCGTCGCCAGTACGAAGTACGCAAAGATTACGGCGACGTATTCATTGGCATCGATAAGCTATTTTGGGTTCCATCTTTCCAGCTGCGCGAAGATCCAAATCTCCCAGTACTTACACCAAATGATTTAATTCCCTACATGAATAATCCCGAGATTGCCGAAGCAGCTGAGCTAAATGACGAATTATCCAAGAAGCTTCATCAATTACGTGATGAAGGTTGGATGATTTTAATGGAAGCAGGCGGTGCAACCGGAGACGAGTGGTTGCGAGAAGAATTTAAAGATTAAAAAATATGCTCCGTAGAGGAGCATATTTTTACTCTTCTTCGTCTAGCGAGATATTTAGCGAATCGTCCGAGAGTGGCTCTGGAGAGAAATCATCAGCCGAATCATCAATTCGTTTTATCACCGTGTCAAGTTCATTGAGATATTCGTCGATTACTTCAACATTAATCTCACCTTCATTCGAGAAAGATTCTTTCTGGTCATCCTCCTCATTATGTTTCTCATCTTCGAAAATGTAACCAGGACGAGAACGATCAAGATAAATGTCACCGGTCGCACGATAAATCTGGAGGCTTGCAATCGTAGTTATAGCAGCAATCAAAATCGAGCCTGCGCCAAGAATGATGAGGTTACGGCGACCGCGAATTGGTTTATCTGGATTACTGGCCATTTGCCAACTCCTCACGTAACTTGCTAACAGATTCACGATGCTGGCCGATAATCTCGCGTAGACGAGCCATGCTCTCAGAGATTTCATTGCGTTTGCTTCGGACCACTACGAGCTTATCGTAAAAAGCCTGAGGCTCAGACTTACAATCAAAGTTCTTCAGTGACTCAAGCTCACGAGAATAATCAGTAAATTTATTGCGGAAATAGTCGCGTTCAGAAGACAGCTTGATTTGCTGCTCGGCAATCTCGCCATTCGCGCGATTATTTTTTACAAGACGAAGATTAAGATTAATGATGAGATTCGTCAAAATCGATTCATACTGAGCACCAAGATGCTGGCGGCTCTTTGAGCCATATCGCTCAGTGTTCTGTAGCTGGAGTTTAATGCTGGCGCAGTTCGAGGAAATTAAGCCAGCCTGTTCATCACTAATAGTTTGAGCGCTCACAGGATTGACCGCCGCAGCAGCCAATACAACAGCCGAAACTATCGCAAATGATTTTCTCATAGCTTTATTATACCGCAAAAAGTCTATTACTCTTCGTCTTCTGGGATAAGCTGAAGATGACAATCGGTAATTTGATACTCGTCAACAACGGATGGCGCACCCATCATGAGGTCAGCACCAGAACCGTTCTTCGGGAAGGCGACAATATCGCGGATGTTTTCAGTTTCTTCGAGAACCATAAAGATACGATCAATACCATAGGCACAGCCAGCATGTGGAGGTGCGCCAAACTTGAACGCATTAAGCATACCGCCAAAGCGCGCTTCGACATATTTCTCGTCATAGCCGAGAATGCCAAAGACCTTATACATGATTTCCGGATTATGGTTGCGGACAGCGCCAGAGCAGATTTCGTAGCCATTCATAACCATGTCATATTGGTCGGCAACGATTGCGAGTTTTTCTTCGTCAGTCTTTGCGTTCTCGAGCGCTTCGAGGCCTCCTTTTGGCATCGAAAATGGGTTATGACCAAAGTCGAGTTTCTCTGCCCCGTCGTCCCATTCATAGAATGGAAAATCTACAATCCAACAAAGAGCAACCTCTTTTGGATTCTTAAGACCAAAATGATCAGCAAAGGAAATGCGAAGTGCGCCAAGAACTTTATTAACTTTTTCGCGGAGATCTGCGCCGAAGAATACTGCATCGCCAGCTTTGGCGCTAGTTTTCTTCGTGATGGCATCCAGTTCTTCCTCACTTAAGAATTTAGCAATTGGAGACTTGATGCCATCTGGCGTATAAGTAAGGTAAGCAAGACCACCCGCACCAAGTTTACGCGCCTGCTCAGTAAAGCCGTCAATCTGCGAGCGACTGAGGTCAGCGCCATTCTTAACGCAGATAGCTTTAACGCATTCAGCTTTTGCAAAAACAGCAAACTGTGTATTCTTCAAATCTTCCGTAAGGTCGATAAGCTCCATGCCATAGCGAAGATCTGGCTTGTCGGTACCGTATTTTTCCATTGCTTCCTGATACGGGATGCGCGGAATATCTTCGGTTAGCAACTTTTTGCCGCCAAAATCTTTTACTAGACCTTTAACGAGTGGCTCCATTTCTTGGCGAACAACTTCGCCGTCATCAACAAAGGACATTTCACAGTCGAGCTGATAAAATTCGCCATAGAGACGGTCAGCGCGTGGGTCCTCGTCGCGGAAACATGGAGCAATCTGATAGTAGCGAGGAATTCCGCCGACCATAAGAAGCTGCTTGAATTGCTGCGGCGCCTGCGGTAATGCATAGAATTGACCCGGGCGAAGACGAGACGGAATGATGAAATCACGTGCACCCTCTGGGGATGAATTAGCGAGAATCGGAGTAGTAACTTCAATAAATTCATGCTCATTCATATAATCACGCATGTAGCGATAATAATCGGAGCGACGTGCTAGACGATGTTGCATGCTTGGGCGACGCAAATCGAGATAGCGATACTTAAGACGTAGCTCTTCGCCAGTCTCAGCGCCTTCGTCATGAGTGGAAACTGGAAGAGCCTCGGAGCGGTTGAGAAGCTCCATGGATTCGACAACAACCTCAATGTTGCCGGTTGGAATATTTGGATTCTCTAGCCCCTCGCCGCGCTGACGAACGGTACCTTCGGCGCGAATAACAAATTCATCGCGGAGATGCTCGGCAAGCTCGAAAGCTTCCTTGGTCTGCGGATCGATAACGAGCTGAATAACGCCAGTATGATCGCGCAAGTCAATAAAAATGAGGCCACCGTGGTCGCGACGGGAATTAACCCAGCCGGCCAATTCAACTTTTCCAGATTTGACAGTAAGATCTTTTGCTAGGGACCGCATTTTTTACTCCATTAAAAATAATAATATTTACAAGATTATATTATACCATAATTCTCTCTTAACGGAAACGTTTCGACTCGCGGTCGAGATCGCGTTTTTTAATTGTCTGACGCTTGTCGTATTTTTTCTTGCCTTCACCGACAGCAATAATGAGTTTGATATGGCGTTTGGTTGGCAATAATTCGACTGGGACAATAGTGTTGCCCTGTTGCTTAGCACGGTCAAGACCGGCAATCTGTTTTTTGGTCGCGAGCAGTTTGATATCCGTCTCCGTCTCAGTGCCGAGCGTGAGGCCGAGAAGCCAAAGCTCGCCACGACGAAGCGTAACATAAGTGCCCTTTAGCTGCGCATGGCGATCGCGAATGAGGCGAACCTGCGGGCCCGTCAAAACCATACCGACTTCTAGTTTATCGGAGAGATTATAGTCATAATGCGCACGGCGATTGACGACTTTTTGCGCAGTCGGTTTTTTGGTCTTTGCCATGCATTAATTATACCACTGGTTTTTACTCTATAACCCAAGGGGAACTCGTGTCGCCGTTGCCAGACTTTACGACTGTACCCGGTTTTAGTGAAACTACTGGTCTGGCGTAAACAGGATCAGATAATAAATCTCCATAAATCTTTCCGCCATAATGGAATGGATATAGACCTCTGCTACCACCGCTGAATGAAAATACCCATATATTGTCCGCAGTGCTCGAACCGCCAGGCGTCATTGTCCAAGAACGAGAGTTGCTCTTATTGAGATATGACTCCGTACTATCATAGGAAAGCAGTGCCTCGTCAGCAGTAAGCAAACCGACTGGATAAGTTAGAACGCCATTACCATTGCTCTCCGAAACAGTAAACGAATCGCGAACGTTGCTGCATGATAAGTCTGGAGTCGCACGAACGTCAGAAGTATATTCATTGCCTAATCGCTCATAGCCTTTGTAGTATGCGCGCCGTGAGAGATTATAGACATCATTAATGCTTGCGTATTTCGTGACACCACCTTTCCATGTTCGACGATCACTGCAGAATACAGTATCTTCTAATTTGTTAGTGTAGCTAGCCATGTTGTTGGCATACCAATCATCTACTACCTGCTTAGCCAGAGAACTGTGGTCGTTCGTAGATATCTGATCAAGATATTGCTCGATTGTCTCGCCATTGCTGAATGTGATTGCAGTGCTTTCTCCAAGATCCGTACCCGAAATATAATCCAGATAATCAACCTGTTCGCATTCGGTGCCATGCTTATAGCAAGTATATCTGTGTCCGTCGCTAACTCTTTCGCCGTCAGACCAACGGTCAGTCATTTCAAATAAATCACCAGTTAGTATATATTTCTCGCCATCCCATTCGACATCTTCGGCAAAAGTCAGCGAACTATATTTGCTTGGATCAGAAGTGCTCCAGTTATTCGATATGTTGTTAGCAACATATCCACGATATGGCCGCTCGACAGTATTTACTGGATCACCGTACATATAGCCAATCTTTCGTAGCGACTCCTTATCTTCCGCAGTAGATAATTGATAGTCGGTTCGAATACCGATGTCTGAGCTGTAATAATTACACATGTTGCCATATTCGCCAATCGGATTGCCATTATAGATTAGCTTTACGCCGCCGGTACTCGTGGTACGTACAGCTTGCCAGCATTTGCCCGCAAATAGAACTGTATTGTTCCATACGCTCGAGCGGTAATAATAAACAGGATAATTATCGTCCTTAGTTGGCGCGTAAGTGTTTACGCCATACACACTGCTGTCGTAGCTTGCGTTCGTACCGAATGTCTTATCGTCGTCTGGACCTAAGGTTCGGCAAGCAATAATATCGTAAAGCTCGGTTGCGTTATCACAATCGATTATGTGACGTGGCTCTGGATACTCTTCATCACTCATCTGGAAAGTAATGTAGAGGTGGTAGTTAGCTTCGGAGTA
>CAMKFS010000004.1 GCA_946411935.1 uncultured Candidatus Saccharibacteria bacterium
AACTCCAAGATAAGAATTCCCTATGACCTCCCAGAAAGATGATCTGGTTGATAGGCGCAAGGTGGAAGTATGGCAACATATGGAGCCGAAGCGTACTAATAGAGGCATTGCCTTTTTATGTCTCTTCTATTAATCTTGTGCTTGCACAAAGTTAATAGAAGGAGTAGACTTAGCTAGTAACTGATGTTCAATTTCGTCAAAAAAAGTTATTGACGAATCCATCAGAGTCAATTAAAATACTATTGTGCATCTTACATCGAGGTAAGATTCTAATACAGGGCCGTTGAGTTTTGGCCCGCCCTTAGAGTCTTTCCTCGGTGTCCATAGCGCGAGGGAAATACCTGTTCCCATTCCGAACACAGAAGTCAAGCCTCGTAGCGGCGATTATACTGCTTTGCGGGAAACTAGCAAGATGCCGAATTATACAAACAGGCCACCTGAACGGGTGGCCTTTTGTCTGCTCAAACGAAGTTTCGCGAGAATTGTACAAGGTTTCTACCAATTGACAAAACACGCCAACTATGCTATAATATAGACATATATTGTAGCATTTTTTATGTCGCATAGTTCTTTACAAAGGAGGTGATTAAATGAATTATGACTGGCGTAATTTTGCAAAAAGCAATTATTGTTTGTGGCTTAGCTCTGAAGTATTGCAGAGATTAAGAATAATTAGCTTCAACTCGCGTTCATTAAACGCTGAATGCGGGAACGACTTTTTCGGTTTTATGGGTCACAATGGGAGAACGGTAGTATTCGACGAATTGTCAGATATGTGCCTGACTTCGGATCCTGGTGTGGGAGATTTTCATGCAAGTGCGCATTCACATTCTACGCTTGATGATCCAGGGGCATATGAAAAGTTCAATAAATTTCTGGCAACGGCGAAAGCCAATAGCTGTCTTCTGGATATTCATACGCACATGTCTGGCCAGTATCTAGACGATGGCACGGTATATGATGAGTATTGGAAGTTTTCTTCTGCAGACATTGATGTCTTTAAGGAGACCTCAAAAATATTGGCGAAGGATAAGGTTCATTACTTTTCAGGGATAACCTATATTACGAATAATAATCGGGTTGGACTTGCGATTATCTATTACGATAAAAATTCGGATGAGTTTTATCATGTAGATAAGCTAGGGCAATTCGACTATGCTACGAATGACGAGAGAAAAATCGGCATGAGTGGCGACTTTCATTTCATCGGCTCCATCTATCAATAACAAAAACCGCTCTATTTCAGGGCGGTTTTTAAAATGCCGTCCAAGTGCTATAATGCGTCTATTGAGCTAAGCTCTATTTACGCCCTCGTTATATTCCGTTTCTTCCTGCTGATTGACGGCGTCTCTGATGCTCTTGAAGGCGATATTCGTGCCAATAATAATCCCAATAATCCCAGCAACCGTAATTGCGGCAATTAAAATCCCGCCCAGAATAATCATAAAAACTGAGGTAGGCTTAGTTTTTGGTACGAAATTCTTATTCTTCGGTTCGTATTCTTTTGGCACCTTGTATGGCGTATTAGTATCAATGCTCATAACTATATTATAATGGAAATATGCAAATCCATCTCGATTCCGAAATATTCGAACAAGTCAAAAACGGCACTAAGAATGTCGAAGCGCGCGTCGATGATGAAAAACGTCAAGCGATTCAGATTGGCGAAATAATCGAAGTATTGAAACGCCCCGACGAACAAGAAAAACTTCTAGTAAAAGTAACCGACCTGAAACGATTCAAAAACTTCGCCGAGTTAGCGGAGAATTATCCAATCGAACGCCTCTATTCGCCAGATTTTACAAAAGAGCAATATTTAGCATTATTTCCAAAGTTCTATACCGACGAAGAAATCAATAAATACGGCACAGTCGCCATTGAATTCGAGGTAGTCGATGAATAACGAGATTGAGGCTACATTTCTAGACATAGATAAGACTAAAATTCGCCAACAGCTCAAGGAGCTTGGTGCGGAATGTATCAAGCCAGAAACCAAAATGCGGCGCACGGTTTTCGACAGTGGCCCATGCTCATTCGCGCGCGTGCGTGATGAGGGCGACAAAATCGTCATGACCTATAAAAACTTCGAGGACGAAGACTCGATCATGGGTGTCAAGGAGGTGAATCTCGTTGTCGATAATTACGACGAGGCGGTACGTTTTATTGCTGGCTGTGGTCTTGAGCAAAAAGCCGTCCAGGAAACGCTACGCGAAATCTGGACGCTCGACAAGACTGAAATCAGTATCGACACTTGGCCGTGGCTGCCTACGTTCATCGAGATTGAAGGCCCTTCCGAGAAAGCCGTTTGGCAAGTTGCCGAAAAGCTTGGTTTTGATAAAGAGAAGGCGATGTTTGGTGCTGTCGATAAGGTCTATCATTACTACTATGGCGTCGATACGGATATTGTAGACTTTGAAACGCCGATTATTAATTTCGAGATTGAGCCACCTGAATGGGCGAAGGAAAAACTAATTAACAAATAGTTTTATCTATGCTATAATTCAGCTAGTCGATGAGAATTCGGTCTTTTTTATTGGTTCTCGACGATCATATCAATATTCGCATAAGGAGGGGTAGAAAGAATGAATATCGATATAGTATCTTCCACCAATCCGGACGACAGGAATAAGCTAGTGAACTACGGCGAGCCAGATCCAGAAGCAGTGTACAAGGCGGCGATGAAAATCGAGCCAGGCGCAAGTGCAGACCTGAGATTTATCAAGGATATTATTGAGCAGATAGACGATCTCTACTGGGAAATATTTAGCCTTGAATTTGGTGAAGAGCAAATTCCAGCTTCGTTTTGGGAGTGTAGCGATTATATCAGCAATTTAAGCCCTCATGAACTGCATATTGAGTATGAGAACGGCTTAAACATTGTTAGAAAAGAATACTACGCTCTAAGTGTTAGTCCTGCGGACGGACAAAATTAGGCCTTGCGCGATTTCGTGCGGGGCTTTTTCTTGGCTGCGACTTCGATTTCGTCGGCGAGCCAAGCAACTGATACCGAGCCGACGAAGTTACCGGCAGCGCAGAGGAGAATTGACCAATCAAAAGTCAAACCGACGCCAGCCGTAATCACGTTGGCGATGCTGTGCTGGAAACCGGCGAGAATGAAGAGTGGCACTCCAAAGAAAATTCCCCAGACTGAGCCGAGGCGGTAGCACTTGACGGCGATATACATGATGGCACCGCAAAGCGCGCTTCGGATAAAGAATGGCCATGAGAATTCCCAGCCAGAAATTTTACCGCTGGCAGCTTCGGCTAATGCTGGATCGGCCGCACGAAATAGAGCACCAACTAGCCAACCAAAGAGCAAATTAACGACAAGAATTATTCCAAGCTCAAGCCATTTTTTATCTTTTAAAATGAAGCCGCATTTTCCGGTAAACAAATTTGCGCCGAGCATACAGACGCCGTAAAGTCCAAAAGCGAAAATAAATGCGCCGAGCGGTGCGCCGATTTTTAATAACACATAATCGCCAAGGCCAATCAAAATACTTGCGAGAATCGCTCGCTTGATGAGTGTGAGCCAATCGACTTTTTCTTTTTTACTGCGCATGTTCCTCCTTTGCTTTCGCGCTTAGTTTGCCTGGCAACTCCCACGCCCAATCAATAAATTTGCCAACATAATGTAATAGCGGCATAGAAAGAACCGCCAGAATACTGACCATCGTAATGGCCTGAAGTGAAATCATATTGAGTCCAAATAGCCATGGTAAGAATGCAAAGCAAATTACGATTCCGAGGAAACAGAGAATCATGACGCCACGCTTGTACCAGTTGAAAGGCTTGTGTGTAACGCGATAGACCATCTGTAGACCAACTGCGGCAAGGAGAATTGTTGCACAGGTACCTATATCTTCGCTAGGAATATTAAAGATTACGCCCATCGCGACCATTAGTCCGACAAGTATAAAATCGGTTAAACCGCCAGGCACGGAACGGCGCAGAATATTGCTTACAAAACGGCCACGAATTAAGTCATGGTTTGGTGCCTGCGAGAGCAAGAAAGCCGGTACGCCAATCGTAAACATACTTATAAGCGAAACTTGCGCCGGAATCATTGGATACTTGATCGAAAGGGAAATTGCCATAACTGCCGTAAGGATCGAAAAAACGTTTTTGACCAGGAACAAGCTACCGCTACGTTCAAGGTTATTTACGACTCGACGGCCTTCCGTTACGACATCTGGCATGCGTGCAAAATCTGATTCGAGCAATACTAACTGTGCCGCCTGTGCTGCCGCATCGCTACCGCTCGCCATCGCGACTGAACAGTCTGCGTCGCGTAATGCTAAAACGTCGTTTACGCCATCGCCCGTCATCGCTACAGTATGTCCGTCCTTTTGGAGCGCTTTTACGAATTTACGTTTTTGCTCAGGCGTGACGCGACCAAAAACGGTGTATTTTCTCATCGCTTCTTCGATTTCACTCTGAGTGCGCAAAGTTGTTGCATCGACATATTTATCGGCATTCTTAATCTTCGCTTTCTTTGCGACTTCCGAAACAGTAAGCGGATTATCGCCAGAAATAACTTTGATTTCTACGCCCTGATCGGCAAAGTATTTGAAGGTCGCTGGCGCATTCTCGCGCACTGGATTCATAAGTGTTATGAGGCTAAGTGGCGTGACTTTTTCGGTCAATTTCTTTCCGTCAATTTTCCCAGCATAACGAGCTAATAGCAAAACGCGATAGCCTTTACGGCTATGTTTTTCGCATTCGTCGGCGATTTTGCTATAGTTTTCGCCGAGCAAGAATTCTGGCGCACCCAGTATGTAGCTGTCGTTCTTGAAGCTCGCGCCGCTGTATTTGAACTGTGATGAAAAACCAGCAACATGTTCCGCCTTTGAACCAGTCGGCTTTGTGAAGAATGCCTTTACGGCCTCCATTGTAGCGTTATCTGTACTTTGCGCTTCTGCGAAATCGCTCATAATCCCAAAGACTTCGTTGCGACTATTTTTGCCGAGTGGGAAGTAATCGGCGACAAGCATTGAATTGTCTGTGATCGTTCCAGTCTTATCGACGCAGAGCACATCCACGCGCGCCAGCGTTTCGATACTCTTCATGTCGTGAAGTAAGACTTTCTTCTGGGCGAGCTTGATTGAAGAAATTGCAAGCGCGATGCTAGAAAGAAGGAATAGGCCTTCCGGAATCATTCCAATTACGGCGGCAACGGCGGACTGCACTGCGGCCTGCGCACCGGCCTGATCGAAGAAATAGCGCTGAACGAACAAAAAACCTCCGATAGGAATAATTGCTATGCCAGCTATCGTAACGATACGGTTGAGTGATCGAATAATTTCGGACTGTTCTTTTGTTTTTATTTTTTTCGCCTGTAATGTGAGTTGAGAAATGTATGAATTTGCTCCAACTGCTGTAAGTTGCGCGTGACACTCGCCGGAAACTATGAAACTGCCAGACATCAATTTATCGCCACGAGTTTTCTTAATCTCGTCTGCCTCGCCAGTCAGTAAAGCCTCGTTTACGGCGACTTCGCCAGAAAGAACTTTTGCATCGGCCGGAATCTGATTGCCGGC
The DNA here is from genome assembly GCA_946411935.1 of uncultured Candidatus Saccharibacteria bacterium. Classification (GTDB taxonomy): domain Bacteria; phylum Patescibacteriota; class Saccharimonadia; order Saccharimonadales; family Saccharimonadaceae; genus UBA2834. The sequence continues at coordinate 5,541 of CAMKFS010000004.1, forward strand.
TCGAAAAATTACGACATCATTCAGGACGAGCTTTTCGGCATCGACTTTTAGCTCTTCGCCGTCACGAATTACGCTTGCGGTTGGGGCGTTGAGCATTGTCAGGCGGTCGAGCGTAATCTTTGCTCGAATCTCCTGTACGATACCGATCAAAGTATTCGCGATAATAATCGGCAAAAACGTAATATCACGATAGGATTGCACAATGCATAGCAGCACGGCTATTGATGCGAAAACAAAGTTAAAATAGGTAAAAGTGTTTGTTGCAATAATTTTACCGACGGACTTTGATGGCGGCTTGACAGCAGTATTAATATGGCCGGCCGCGCGCATCTGGCGCACCTGTTCCTGCGTTAAGCCAATCTTTGGGCTAGGCTCAAAAAACTCACCTTTTTCCATATATTTATTATACCTCAATTCTTGACAGGTTACGCTGTTTAAGATAGAATAAACATAACAATTTTTGCAAAAATAAAAAGGCCAAAAAATGACAAAACAAAAACGGACTATATTTAGCAAGCGACGTTTGCTCGTATTTGCGATTCCGGTTATCGCGCTCATCGGCATCGGCGGAACGATCGCATACAATAGAGACCGCTCAACATTTACGAATAATTTCAAACTTGCCGGTTACCAGACTCTATTTACGGAGACCTTTGATGCTCCGCAAAACTGGAAAACTTGCGACACGATCGACAAAACTATTACAGTAACGAATGACGCAGATTCCTCTGACTCGGTCGCCGTTCGCGTAAAGCTCGAAGAACAATGGTTGGCTAGTGATAGTACTACTGAATTGCCGCTAGTGTCTGTTGCGTCTGGCTTAACGATGGCGCAGATAAACTTCACGCCAAATTCCGGCTGGACCAAAAAAGGCGACTATTATTATTACGATACTAATCTCGCGAAGGGTGCTACGACTAGTTCGCTTATTACTGGTGTAACCTTAAACTGCGATGCTAACCTTAGCGTGACTGAACCCGGCTCCGATGGTGCCTATGCGGATGGTACTTATTATTTGAAGATTACTGCTCAGGCGATTGATGCGAAGAACAAAGATGAATGGGGCACTACAATTGCTGGCATGATGAAGAAAAAAGCTAATCCGGATACAAATATAGACTTTACAAAAAAAGCTACCATTGCGGTCGGTAACGGGAATGGGGTAAGTAAATATACTGAGAAAGGCAGGAATGTCTATTACTATCGTGGCGAAGTGTACGACAATAATGTCATTTGGGCGGATAAATGTTGGAAGATTCTTCGCACTACCTATACCGGCGGTACGAAGATAGTCTATAATGGCGTGCCTAGTGACGTTGTAGTTAATGGTGATACCGTCAAGCAGTGTCTTGCTACTGGCCAAAATGCTCAGATAACAGTCAACATAGACGGCGCGGATCGGAATTACTTCAGCTTCAATGACAATTATAATTCCCCGGCTGATGTTGGGTATATGTATGGCGAACGCATAGCTTACGTATCTCATTTAGCAGGCTCAATTAGCTATACCTTTAGTAATGACGTTAGTCGTAGTGGTGACACGTATGTATTGGATACCTCTGCTGGGCAGTCTATTAGTGGGACATGGGAGGATAGATGGCTTGATAGCGCTGTTCGCTATCATTATTTCTGTACTGACGGTTCGACTGTTTGCGATAGCGCAAAAATTGGCTATATTGTCTGGAATTTCCATCCGGAAAGAATCTATTATCTTGGCATTGGTGGATACGATGATATTGAAGCTGTTAAGGACGCGATGTTTACTAATACTACCGACTCTAATGCTAAGACTGTAATCGAGACCTGGTTTGAGCAGCAAAACCTTGATGGTCATATCTCTGGCTCTAGAAATTATGAAGATGATTTAGAGGATGCTATCTTTTGTAACGACCGAACATATTATTCTGGTGCACTAAAAAATAAGGACAGCGATGCTTCATATAATGAGAGAACTATGTATAGCTACCATGGCGCATATGGACGCAATAGAGTCGTAAACGCAAATAATAATTACGAACCACTTCTTGATTGCCCAAATCGAAATGACGCTTTTACGAAAAATGACACTATTAATGGCAACGCTAAATTAGGTCATAGAGTCGGACTTATTACGGCCGACGAGCTAACAATGGCTGGAACTGGCAGACCGGGCTACGATAGCTCTGCTTATCTATATGCAAATATCGACACATGGTCTATCTCGCCAACGCACTTTGATGGTAATTACGCACATGGAGCTAAATTCGACATGCGTCTGGGCGGAGACCAAATTCATACTACGTCTGGTTTTCGCCCAGTCGTTTCTCTAAAAGCGGGGCTAGAGTTCACGAGCGGCACCGGCTTGAAGACTGACCCATACATCATCGAATAATTAGGAGTGTTATACTAGATACATGGCTACAAAAACTGCGAAAACTACTAAAGAATCCAAACAACCAAAGAAAACTACTAAAACTACTAAGACTGCAAACCGCAGAACGAAAGCAGAAAACGAAACTAAAGAACTCTATTATCAGAGCCCAGCGACCGAGCGCAAAGTGAGTTTGACGACGACGATTATCGTTGCGGCAATTACACTTGCGGCAGGTCTTGGCATTGGTCTAAATTGGGATAGTCTAACGACAAATTTTGCCCCATATCTCGGCGGCAAGAAGACGGCTCAGTCTATTGATTTTTCGAGTCTCAATTCTGTATATAATGAACTCGCCGAGAATTATGACGGCGAACTCGACAAGACGAAAATCATCGAGGAGGCCAAGCGCGGTCTTGTTAATGCTGCGGGCGATAAATATACCTACTATATGACCGCAAACGAAGCGGAAGAATTCGAAAAAGATTTGAATGGCGATGTTGGCGCTGGTGTCGGCGTCGAGATTGGCGAACGTGACGGCTATATTAAAGTCCTTCGCACAACTCCGGACAATCCGGCACGCAAGGCAGGTGTGCTTGCTGGCGATATCATCTATAAAGCCGACGACGAAGACATTTCTGGTGGCACGGTTGAAGATGCCGCAAAGAAGCTTCGCGGTGCGGCCGGTACGAAGGTTAAACTTACCGTCATTCGCAATAATAAAGAGCTTAGCTTTGATCTTACTCGCGAAACGATTAATAATGTTTCGGTCTATACGGATTACAAGGATAAGACGGCAGTTATTACAATTACTCGTTTCGATCAGGATACTGGTCGCCTCGCGCGCAATGCTGCTCAAGAGGCAATCAACAAAGGCTGCGAAAAATTCGTGATTGACTTACGCGGCAATGGTGGCGGTTATGTGAGCGCCGCAAAAGAGGTTGCGTCGCTTTGGATTGATGGAAAGATCGTTGTCGAGCAGCGTTCGAATAGTGGCTTATATAACGATAAAACTTATGCAAGTTCTGGCCAGGCGCTACTCTCCGGTAAAAAGACAATTATTCTAACAAATGGCACGACGGCAAGTGCGAGCGAAATTGTTGCCGGTGCACTTCAAGATTACAAACTCGCTACCCTAATCGGCGAGAAAACATACGGCAAGGGGAGCGTGCAAGCGCTCAAAGAATTAGCGGGCGGCGAGCTTCTTCGCGTCACGATTGCGAAATGGTATACGCCTAACGGCCAGAATATTAACGGCGACGGAATTGAGCCAGACAAGAAAGTCGAGCGCACTTTTGATCAAATCAATAAGGACGAAGATCCGCAGCTCGACGCCGCGCTAAAGTTCTAGATATGCTAAACTAATAAAAAATAGGAGGAATCATGCCAGAGTTTGATGTGTTTCAGTGGGCGAACAATGTCGATGAAATTAAAAATAATGTTTCTGTAGAGCTATTTCTATTCAATAAGAACTATACTCCATACAAGGTGCGCTATTCGGACGTTTTGATGCAGGCAATTCGTAGTATGTTCATGCTCGAAGCGGTCGAGTACGTTATCAAGGAGGCCGACAAAGGGCTCGAATGTCGCGAATATGAATTGAGCGACGGCGAAGATAAGGTAATTTATCGAATCGGTCTTGATAAAGTAGGTCGCGCCGAAACCCTCATTCATCTTATCGAAAATGAATACAAAGATATCGCTTACTTTACTGATGACGAGTATGAATTTAAGCGCATCAAGGGCATTATTGCGAAATTTAGTTATCCTGGCGATGATGGCCAGAAGACTTTCTATATTGCAAAGAATCTAGCTGCTTCGAGCGCGCTCAAAGGCAAGCTCAGCTGGGAACTCAATGGCGAAAGCTTTGGGCCATTGACAGCTGATGTCGCAATCAAAGTCCCAGAAGGGAACGAAACGGCAATCGTTGACGGTCAAATCGTTATCTTTAATCAGAGCAAATTTGAGAAACTTTTCCAGTATGATTTCAAGCAGCAACTGATTTCTGAGCAGAAGGCCAAAGAACTCGAAGAGGCTTACAAGCTTAGCTTCCCAGAGGGGCTAACGCTAAACGCTCTTCTCGAAGATAAGAAGCCGCTCGTCAAAAAACTCCAGAGCGTCGAAATTGGCGAGATGACCCAAGAGCAACTTCTCGATTACGCCGATGAAATGCAGCTCGAATTAATGACGGATGATGAGAATAAGATTATCATTATGGACGACAAAGACCTCGGAATGTTCGTCAACTTACTGAGCGAAGATTACTTTGTTTCCCCTGTAAATGGTCGCCGCTATGAGATCAAGAGCAAGAAGCTCCTCGACGAACCAGAAGGTGAGCCGCCACGCGGTTAATATGTTGATTGATACTCATACTCACATCCATGACGAATCTGATCGTGCTGACTCGATTGAGGGTATTTTTGAGCACGCGCATAAACAGGGCGTAGATAAGATTATTACCATCGGTACTAGCCCTAAAGATTCTCTAAAAGCGCGAGTTTTTGCTGAAAAATGGGCGAAAAACGGCGAAAATATCTTCTGGACCTTCGGCTATCACCCTAACGAATACGCCGAAAAAGATCGCATAAACTTGACAAATGACATAAATATGGCTTCAGAGGCCCTTAAAAGCCCCCAGAACGTCGGTATTGGTGAAATTGGCCTAGATTACCACTTTGACGGCTACGACGCTGAGAGGCAGCGCGAATTGCTTCTGGGGATGCTTCAGCTCGCCCAGGACCACAAGAAGCCGGTTTCTTTTCACGTTCGTGACGCTTTTGAGGATTTTTGGCCAATTTTTGATAATTTTCATCTAGTCACATCGGTCATGCATTCTTTCTCGGATAGCAAGAAGAATCTCCGTGAGGCCCTAAATCGCGACCTATATATAGGAGTAAACGGCTTGGCGACTTTTGCGGATCTTGCGCACCCTCCTCTCGAGAGAATGGTCCTTGAAACGGACGCTCCCTACTTGACACCGAAGCCATTTCGTGGTACAATGAATAAGCCTGGCTACGTGAAATGCGTAGCGGAATGGGCAGCCGAATATTATGAGGTTGACATCAGTGAAGTGGCGAAAATTACTTCCGCCAACGCTGAGAAAATCTTCAAGATATAGGGAGGCATATTTATGACAATGGAAATAGTTACAAATAGTGACAACTCTTATTTCGTCCCTGAAGAACAGGACGATTCCGTCTTTCATGTACCGCACGGTTTTATAGATCCTGTGCCTATTTCTGATGCACCGGTAAATCCTGAATCTACTGTCGCTGAAGCCGCAAAGGTCGTTCCGACCGAGCAGCCAGCTCGCCTCGTCGACAATTTTTCGAACTCCGACAAATTGAGTGACCAAGCCCTCTTCGATGAACTTAATAATGTTTCTGAGGAAGTAATGAAATGTCGCGATCAAGTCTTAAGCAAAATCTCTTAGGATTTCTTCGCAAGCAGCCGAACGCCGAAGAGCGTCGCCAAGCTGCCGAGCGCGATCTAATCAATGCTGAATCGGCCCTAGGCCGAACGCTTTTTGGCGATGTAGCGCCTGGACATCAGCGCGAATTCTTTATGCATAAGAAGAATGTCTGGATTTGGCACGAAGATGGCCGCACTATTCGCTATGAGGTGCGCCAAAATGGCGTCTATAAAAAAGTCGACGATAGCGGCTACCGTAAGGTGACTGGCGTAGAACTAGATCATTTTCGCACCGCTACAAATGCCTATCTAAAACTCGTAAAATCACGCATCTACCAATAAAAAGGTATAATAAAAACATGGTTTATCTAGACTATGCCGCTGCAACTCCGCTTTCCGAAAAAGCGAAAAAAGCCATGTTGCCATTTTTTGATGAGAAATTTTTCAACCCTTCGGCTGCCTATTTGCCCGCGAATAAAATTCGCCAAGATTACGAAAAAGCCAAGGGCGATATCGCCCATGTGATAGGTGCTAAGGCTGCAGATCTTATTATGACTTCTGGCGCGACTGAAGCGAATAGTCTTGTTTTTGCATCGATTCCGGATGATGCAGAAGTGCTAATTTCCGCCGTCGAACACCCATCAATTAGAGAGAATGCCAAGCGGAAGAACTATCAGATGATTTCCGTTGACAAAAATGGCCGGATTGACCTCGAGGATTTTCGCAAAAAACTCACACCGAAGACGCAGCTCGTTTCGGTTTGCTTCGCAAGCAGTGAACTTGGCGCGATCCAGCCGCTTAGCGATATTGCGCGCATCATTCAGGAAGAGCGCACGCGCCGCGCATTCGCAGACGAAAAAACGCCGCTCTTCTTTCATAGTGATGCGTCTCAGGGTCTGGGACTTGCCGAAATCAAAGTCGCTCGACTTGGCGTCGATCTGCTTACGATTAATGCGGCGAAAGTTTACGGCCCAAAGGGAATTGGTGCGCTTTATGTCGGCCGTAATGTGCGGCTTAAACCGCAGAGTTATGGTGGCGGTCAGGAGATGGGTCTTCGTAGTGGTACGGAAAATGTCCCAGCTACGGTCGCCTTTGCGACTGCGATTCTTGAAGCTGACAAGCATCTAGGCGGCGAACGCAAACGCCTCGCGACGCTACGTAATCAATTCAAGAAACGGCTCGAAGAGAAAATTCCTGGCGTTGAATTCCTCAGCAAAGAAAAAGTTCAGCTTCCAAACTTTCTTCCGATTACGATTCCTGGTCTTGATGCCGAACGATTAATTTTCGCGCTCGAAGATAAGGACGTATATCTCTCTACTGGCGCCGCCTGTGCGGCGAGTAAAGGTGAAAAATCTCCAACTCTCAAGGCAATCGGCCTAAATGACGAACAAATCGCAGGTTCGCTCCGCATTACGCTTGGTGCGCCGACGACTGAAGAAGATGTCGAATACGCCGCGAATGCGATTGCTGAAGTTGTTTTAGCTGAGCGTGAACGCCTTGCTAAATAATTACCAATGTTTAATGCTGCTCCAGCTATTCATTCTATGCTGAGCATCGTTAACTGCGTTCCTGAGCGTACTGCCATCGATTAGCTGCTCGCGCAATTCTTGTACGTCTTGATCGGAGATTTCATGATCGTTGCTGAAGTTATTGTCGTCATTGTCGCCATCTATGACGCCGTTCATTGCTGCAACGACAACGCTACGTTTATCAGCGATGCGCTGTTTAGCGGCATTCGCTTTTTCGTCTTTTCCGCCTTGCTCATTCTCGCTCTGATTCTTTTTAGCGCAATCGTCCTCGTATAAGGCGCCCTCGGCTTTATTGTATAGAATCAAGGCTTGATCATAATCGTCGCGCTTTTTTGCCTCGTCTGCTTGAAGCTCGATGCTGTAAGACAAGTTCACGCGGATTTGGCAAAGCATGTTTTTTGGCGGACCAAGTCGCAAGCTATCGCGAAATTCTGTTTCTGCGGAAGCGCCATTATTGTCCTTTAAGTATGCTGTACCGGCATTGTACGGCGCAAGATACGGCTCAATGATATTTAGATTCTTATGGAACTGACTAATTGATATCGCGCCGCCTGCATCGATGCCTTTGTAGGCCGCGGAAAAAATCATATCGAAGACGCCTGGTCTGAGGAATAAAATGCTGGCGAGAATAAGAATAATGATTGGCGCCAAGGCTACCAAGAACATTTTCTTACGGCGCTTTTTCCGCAAGGATTCCTGGTCGATAATGGATGGATCCAGTTCTATCATTTTACCGCCTTTCTTTCTAGCAACAGAGCATTAAGAATTGAATAGCATTCCCAGAAGAGCAGACCAATCGCGCCAAGCATTGCGACCCAATATAAATCTTCATATGAGCTCGTATCTTCTTTACCGAGGTCTGATGCAGCTGTAGTGCTAATAAAGCTGTTAATATCACTAAACTTTTCTGCTGAGGAATCATGCTCGTAGTAATTTATCTTTAATTTATCGGCAATTTTCTGCAGGTTGTTCTCATTGAGCTTCGTAATTATATCCTTGCCATCGTAGCGGATAATTTCGTTCTCGTCGATTTCGCCGTCATTATTTACGGTGCCAATTGTGCTGCCGCTTTTTGTGCCGTATCCAATAATTGCGCCACCAGATATATTTTTGCTAAGTTCATCCGATTTGAAGACTGTTTCGGACTTTATATCCTCACCGTCGGACATAAAAATGACGATGCTTTTTCTCTTTGGATAACGATGATTGTATTTGCCGATTCGTTCAGTCGCATAATCTAGTGTGGCCCCTAAATCCGAATCACTACTCTTGAAGGTGTTTTTCGGCCTTAGCGAATTCGCGTATGAATAAATAGTATCAACATCATTCACCAACGGCACGGATAGAGTAGCATTGTAATCGAGCGTGATAACGCTTATTTTTGATGAAGAGAAGGTGCTTGCGATTTTCTTTATATCGTTGGCTACTGCTTCGAAACGATAGCTCTCTCCGCCGTCCGCATCGTGCGCTGCCATGCTTCCCGTATTGTCGACGACGATGAATAGATTAAGGTTATCTACGACTTTTTGCGCTGAGCCGTTTGCGATCACTGGTCTCGCGAACGCTAGTAATAGTAGCGCAACGATACCGATTCTGCGGAAGATTTTGGTTCGACGCAACTTTTTATTGATGATGCAGAATATTGTGAAGCCGACAATTGCTGCGAAGCCGATATAAATCAAGAAAGCTGGAATGATTGGTAAGAATGTCATAGGCGTAACCTCCAAATTGTTCCGATAAATAGCGCAAAGCTGATGCCCGAGACAAATAGTAATATTGTTGGATTATCGCCGTAAATGATTTCTGGCGCACCACTAATCTTTGCCTCTTCCTGCTCGAAGATTTTCTTTACAACCAGCTTCATGATGTCGTTCGAGAATGATGTGTCGTTAATATTGTAAAAGCTCCCGCCTGTTGCCGTTACGGCATTTCTGAATCGTGTCTCTTCGCTAGTTTCGCGATTTCCGATTTTATTGGTTGAAATACCATAGAAGGTTACTCCATAGCGCATTGCATATCTCGCAGCCTGATTAATAGTGACGGTTTCATTGCCTCCGGCCTGATTGTCGGTTAGAATAATGACACTCTTCGAACGTTTTTCGTCCTCGAGCTTATCAAAACTATTGACGCAACCCATCACGCCGTCGCCGATTGCGGAGACAATACCACCCTTGCGCATCGCAGTAGAATAAGCCGAGCTACTATTCGCTAGTTCATCAATAATGTCGATTATCGCGTCATAATCATCGCTAAGCGGAATAACGTTTGCCGGCACGCCGTCAAAGATAGTGATTCCGATCCGCTCACCGCGTAGTGCATTCGCTACGACTCTCAAATGTTCTAGGAGGCTAGCTTGGTATGCGCTCATTGAATTGCTTGCGTCTAGGCAGAGCATGATATCGCGGTTTTTTCGATCGCTTTCTTTTTCTTGGCTGAGCATTGGTCTTGCGGCGACCGCAGTGAAGGCGAAAATCGAAGTCAATAAGCTGACCGCTGCGACGATTAATAGGATATGGTAGCGGTGAGCGGCGCGTTTGTAGGCCGGCAGCATCTTAATCGTGCGAGTGTGGGCAATTACTGCTACGTGCTTCATTTTGCGGTCTTTGCTACGCTTTTGGTAGCGATAAAACGCTAGGACAATTAGCGCAAACAGCAAGATTGATACGATGATGAATATCCAAGAATAGCGCATTACTGCTCCCTCACTAATCTTCTTGCGCGTTCTGCTGAATCAGCAACCGAGCCGCGCTCGAGCGTATTAAATTCTTCCGGATAATAACTTTCAATTAATTTATAGAGCGCCTGATGTTTAGATTTCTTGATGTCGCTGAGCGTCATTATGTCTGCATGAAAACCCATACCTTCGCAGTAGAATAAACGAACGAGCAGACTGATTTGCTGGTGGCATTGTGAAGCTTTGATTTGATGCTTTTTGTAGCGCTCTTCTGCTTCGTTAATCAGCTTAATATATTTATCGCGGAGGACGTTCATGTTGACGATTTTTGGCTCTTTAATCTTCAGTGTGCTAACTGTCTTAATCTCTCTGCGTCGCGTGAGGTAGAGAATAACGATAATCGTTGCGATTGCAAGACTCAAGAATATTAATCCCAGTACAAGCCAAACTGGCGAATAGGTAAGCGGGCCATAGTATGGATCTTTAGCGCCTAACACGTTTCTGCTCCTCTAACATTGCGATTATTCTCGGAATTGCATGATTGACACTATCGACGAAACTACAGACAATTCCCATCCGGCGCAAAGTCTTACGAATTCCGACACGCTGCGCCTCGCGGTATTGCGATTCTGCTTCGGCGATTTTCTTGTTTTCGCGGAAATAGCGCGAAAGACGCATTTTGCCTTCAAGATCAACTGTATCTAGATTGAAAAGCAATTCATTAGTCATCGGCGAATCTTCAATAATAATGAACATAATTTCGTGGCGAGCATGTAGTTTACGAATAAGTTCCGTGTCGATTCTGCTTACACTATCGGCATCGCTGATAATTAGTAAAAAGCTTCGCTCGCGATGGGTTTTCGAAACATAAGTTAAGAGGGAGGTGAGGTCGCTATCCGGTGCGTTCAGCTTCATTGACTTTGAATATTTATCGAGGAAATTCTCGATATGGGCCGTATTCTCCTTGAGGGCGTAGCGCTTGTTTTCGCCCTTATTGCCGTAAATCATGCCCACGAAATCGCCATGATGTTGCGCAATGTAAGCCATTACGCCGGCGCAGAATGTGGCCACTTCCTGCTTGCTCTCGCCGCTTGGAGCGAGTGTCGCCATCGTGTTTCCGTTGTCGGCAATCAGCATAATATTATGTTTACGCACGGCGACATAGCGGCGAATCATGACCGAGCGCGAACGTGCCGTCGCTTTCCAGTCGATATCTTTGATATCGTCGCCGTAGTTATATTCGCGTAAATCGTCAAAATCCAAGCTGCGGCCTTTGAAGACCGACCCGTAATTACCAGAGAGAACATTTCGCACGCGTCGCTGTGCGAAAAGGTCCATCTTCTTTCGTACTTTAACGAGGTAGCTTGGCATTTTTGTCCTCGATTATGGTGTTTGAATCTTTGTGAAAATTGCGTCAATAATTGCTTCGGAATGAACGTCGTCGGCGGCTGCTTCGAAGTTCAGAATAATGCGATGGCGTAATGCGGCATAGCGAAGTTGCTTGACGTCATCAGGTGTGACATATGCGCGACCATTAATGATTGCGAGTGCCTGCGCAATTTGCAGTAAAGCGATACCGCCACGAGGGCTAACGCCGAACTCGACATAACGAGCAAGGTTTGCATCGATGACTGAACGCGGATTGCGAGTCGCCGTCACGATATTGACGATATAATTTTTGATTGAATCATCGACTGCTACGCGCTTTGCGTAAGTCTGAATCTTTTTGACATCTTCGACGGAGACTTTGTCGGCGTCGCTAAGTGCGGCTGTAGTTTGACCGGCCAACGTATAATTGAGAATCTGTAATTCTTCGTCGCGGCTCGGGTAATCGACGATTTCCTTAAGTAGGAAACGATCAAGCTGGGCCTCTGGGAGCTCGTAAGTACCTTCCTGTTCGATTGGGTTCTGAGTTGCGAGCACGACAAACGGTTCTGGCATCTTGTAGATGACACCGCCAACCGAAACTTGGCGCTCCTGCATCGCTTCGAGCATAGCTGACTGGGTCTTAGCGCTAGAACGGTTAATTTCGTCGAGGAGTACGAAATTAGCGTGAACTGGACCAATCTTTGTATCGAAGTTACCAGTGTTGTAGTTATAGATTTGCGTGCCGATGATGTCGCTTGGAAGCAAATCTGGCGTACATTGAATGCGGCTAAAGGTACCGTTCGCTGCTTCGGCGATCGTCTTTGCTGCGAGCGTCTTTGCGAGACCCGGCACGGATTCGAGTAGAACATGACCGCCAGCAATCAATGCAACCTGCATCGCGAGCCTTAGCTCTTCCTGGCCGACAACCTTCTTATTATATGCTTGGCTTAGTTTAGTAATTATTGCTCTTGCTTCGGCAAGTTCTTGCTCGCCAAGCGCGTTGTTTTGGTTCATTTTTCTCCTCTCTATGCCCAATACAAGCTAATATTATTTGCCATATTAATTTTATCGTCTTCGGTGTAATTGTCTGGTTGATCGAAGTAATGCGCGTCATCAAAGAAGTTGTTCTGCAATACGTCCATATAAATACATCCGTCGGTGTCGATTAAGAACTTATCGGAGACCGCAGAAGTGATATTTCCGACTACGCCAACTATTGAGGCCGGCGAGTAAGCTTTGAGAATGTTTAGAGCTACCTGAATCTGAAAAGTTGTCTGTAGAATATCTGCGAACAGAATAACATTGCGCCCATTAAAAGCGGCGAGGTCAAAGGCGGGGTTCGGATCGCGCTCTCCGTTGATCTCCGAGAAGGCTTCGCGTTTGTGCTCCTCGATAACGCTCATAAAGTCAGAATTAATGTATTCGTACTCGGATTGCGAAATATCTGGGTTTAATACGAATTCACCTTTTTGTGTGACCGCACCGAGGTTGCGGGTAAGATCGAACGGATCCTGAAGCTCGGCATACTGAAGAATATAAATATATGCATGCAAATGGGCTGCTAGCTCGATACAGGAAAGCAGGGAGCTTTTCTTGAGGCAAAAAATAATCGTCTCAGTATTCTTGTACTGAGCGAGCTTTACTGCTAACTGGTCGCCTAAGGCCTGACGGCTAGGATAAAACACGCCACCTCCATTAAATTACGCTTATTTTTATTTTAGCACGTCAATAAGGCTTATGGATACTTGACTTTTTTGGCAATGTATGATATAATGAAAGTGTAGCATTTGTTTGGGCAAATTTGCTCGCAACTTTGAAGGGAGGTAGACGATATGAAGAAGATATTGTCTATGATCATGATACTCGTTATTCTGCTTTCGGCAGCACCTAGTACGGCTTATGCTTGCAGTTGCAATTGCGACTGTTGCAAGAATAAGACCAAGACTACTAGCTTATCTAAGAAGACTGCGGCGACTCTGAAGCCTGTCAAAAAATATGGTAAGCAATATAAATGGGACGAGGTTGTAACTCAGACCATGTCAAAGTCTTCAAAGAAGATGCTGACAAAAGTAACCTTTAGGAATTCTGAGACACGCTATTCATTAATAGTCTATATTCAGGCTACAAAAAAGAATGGCAAAGTTGTTACAAAGTGGCGCTTCAAGAAAAATGGAGCATGGTATGATACGAACGCAAAGCTGATTAAGGGTACGCTGAAGAAATACGGCTATAAAACAGCCAACGTCAAGTAGTATCAACTCTTACGGAGTCGAGCGGTTCCATGCTCGACTTTTTTCTTGGCAAATTTTAAGCGATTATGCCACCACCAATGCAGACTTCATCTCGGTAGAAAACGACCGATTGGCCGGGCGTGAGCGATTTCTGCTCTTCGGCAAAAGTAAGCCTACCGGTTGCTTGGTCGTAGTCGGCCTGCACGAGGGGTGCGCGGTGACGAATGCGAGCTTCGATATTATGGCCGTCATCTCCGCCACGCAAAATTACTTCGCGGAGTTCAATTTCTTTTTTCCAGAGCGAAAGGGCATTTAGATTACGCGAGACATAGATGATATTATTCTTCATGTCTTTACGAACGACGTAATACGGAAGACCGTCTTTAAGGTTTAGGCCGTGACGTTGGCCGAGAGTATAGTAAATGGCGCCATCATGCGTGCCGATGACTTTCTCGGTCTCAAGCTCGCGTATTTCGCCCGGCTTTGTTTCGATAAATTCGGATAGAAAATCATGCATATTCGCTTCGCCGACAAAACAAACCCCCATCGATTCGGCCTTGTGCGCGACGGCGAGCCCGACTTTTTCAGCGAGCGCCTTCACCTCCGGCTTTTTCATCTCGCCGACAGGGAAAATTGTCTTTTCGATTACATCTTCGGTGATGCGATAGAGAAAATATGTTTGATCTTTGTTCTCGTCGACAGCCTTGAGAAGTTGGCGGCCGTTCGCGCGAGCATAGTGTCCCGTCGCAATCATCTCTGCGCCTTGTTCGAATGCGGTCTCGGCGAACAGTTTAAACTTGATCTCCTGATTGCACATGATGTCCGGATTCGGCGTGTTGCCTTTCTGATATTCGGTAAGCATATAATCGACGACTTTCTGCTTGTATTCAGTTTCAAAATCAAATACACGGAAATCGATGCCGAGTTTAACGGCGACACGCTTCGCATCGGCAAGATCCTCTGCCCATGGGCACTTCATGCCAGGGAGATTCTTGCTCCAGTTTTTCATGTAGACGCCGATGACTTCGTGGCCTTGTTGCTGCAAAAGATAAGCCGACACGGCCGAATCAACGCCACCTGACATCCCTAGAAAAACTTTCATAGGCATATTTTATAATATTTTCACTCATCTGTAAAAAGCTATTGCTTTTTTGTTATTCTTATGATTAAATCAGATTAAGAACTAGGTCAAAATAAAAAGTTCAAACAAACGTAAACAAGAGATAAAAAAATGCGCAGAAAAACAAAAGATTTTGGGCATCTTAGATTAGTTGCCGCATTTCTATTCGTATCGGTCCTTGTACCGAATTTAATCAATGCAATTAACGCAAACGCCGCGGATAATCTCGGCGATTTTGCAGCGGGTGAAACCGGCATCAAACTCTGCGCAACTATCGATGCTGGTCCAGAAGATAGTCTCCGTTTTTACGTTTCGAATGACCAAGGTTTTTCTGCTGACGTGCTTGTCGCTAATAATAGCTGTAAGAAAATTAAGACGGAAGCTGCAACTTACACGATTCGTCATTATATTCCGCAAGAATATTCTCTCGGAAGCGTTGAGGGTGGCACCGTAGAAGCAGATAATACGCCGTTCATCGCAACTGCTTCAGGCCAATATTCGATTATCTATAATGATATTTATACGATGAAGGGTTATATTCATTCCTTCGGCTCAACCCTTACGACCTTTGAAGGCACTGGCGGTGGCGGCGGTGGCGGCGAAGAAGAAGGCGATCCATGTGAATCGAATCTTCTCTATCGTCACATTGAATGCCTCGCTAGAGAGCATAACGTAATTGATAGCGGCCTCGATTATCGTGCGCCAATCGATACGTCCGATCCAACCCAGATGGGTGTCAATACTTTATCCGAAACGACTGACTTTAATTACCCAGTCTATTATTACCGTGGTGCAAATATTAATCAGCATGTTTTATGGGCGAATAAATGCTGGACAATTCTCCGTACGACCGATACTGGTGGCGTTAAGCTCGAATATAACTATGAAGCTCGAGCAATTAATGGCGTGATGACCTGCGAGCACGACAATGATAGGGGTGATCTGAATACTGTCTTCCAAAACGACGATGAAGATTATTCTTGGAAATATGATTCTGATGAGGGATCTTATAATCTTTGGTCGGAGGGCTATTTAGCTCCTGCGAACGGTGGTTACATGTATGGCGATAATGTGCACTACGAATGGGGCCGCGTTACTCAAACTAATGCCTATACATTTTCGAATGATGTTAGCTATGAAAATGGCGTCTATACTTTGACTGGCGACTCGGTCACTGGTGTTTTCCCAGATGCAGCACTTGAAAGCGCCGCAATGACCGATCATCACTACTTCTGCCTCAATGGCGCTACAAGCTGTTCTACTGTCGCATATGTTGTCGAGCTAAATGTAAGCAATGCAAGCTACATGACGGCAAGCTACCTCCCAATCACCGGTTATGCAAATATCGAAGCTGCGAAAGAAGCAATGTTTGCTAATGAACATGATTCGAATGCGAAGGGTATCATTGATGAATGGTTCCAGGAACAACTCGCATCAAGGCTGAACGAACTGGAAGATACGCCATTCTGTAACGATCGCCAGATGTTTGCTGGCACACTCGCCAGCAAAGACACGCCTGCTGCGACCTTAGATCTCTTTCCTAATATGGAGAACGACTTCCCAAGCTACGCTTCATCCTTCTTCGTGGGCGCTCGTGCTTACTATGATGATTTCTCGATAACGAACTATCGTCCAAATCTAAACTGCGACAACATTCGTGATACCTTCACGGTCAGCGATCAGAACGGTAATGGTAAATTAACTTATCCAGTCGCGCTCGCAACTTCTACAGAGCGCCTCCTCAGCGGTAGCGATATTTGGGCTGACGATGCTGTTAATTCTAACGGCACAACGATGTCTCCTCTCATGATTTCGGATACCGACTGGAATAGCCTAGGCGGCGGCGTCTATATGGGTCCAATGGAGACTGCCCAGCAAAGTGGTTGGTATTATCCTGTAGTCTCGCTCAAATATGGCGCCACCATTACGAGCGGTACCGGTTCTCTCGCAAGTCCATACGTCATCGAGTAATTACCTCTATAAAAACACCTGCGTTTGTGTTAAAATAATAGATTATGAATGCAAGTGAAGTACGCCAAAAATATCTCGAATTTATGAAATCTAAGGGCCACGTTCAGGTAGCTCCTGCGCCGCTCGTGCTCGAAAATGATCCGACCACCTTATTTACTGGTTCCGGCATGCAGCCGCTCTTGCCATATCTTCTTGGCAAGACGCACAAAGATGGCACGCGTCTGACTGATTCACAGCCATGTCTTCGTCTTCAGGATATCGAGGATGTTGGCGATCCGCGCCACACGACAGTCTTCGAGATGCTTGGCAACTGGTCACTTGGTGATTACTTCAAAGAAGAGCAAATTCGCAACTTCTTTACTTTCTTGACGCGTGAGGTTGGTCTCAATCCAGAGAAGATCTATGTTACTTGTTTTATCGGCAACGAAAAGTATGGTATCCCACGCGACGATGAGGCGGCTCACATTTGGCAAGAAGTCTTCAAGGAAGTTGGCATCGATGCAAAGATTGCCGAAATCAACACGGCCGAGAATGGCGACAAACGTGGCATCCGTGAAGGCGAACGTATCTTCTTCTATAATGACAAGGAAAACTGGTGGTCCCGTGGTGGCGGTATTGAAACTACGCCAATTGGTGATCCGTGCGGCCCAGACTCTGAAGTTTTCTATGATTTCGGCGAAGACAAACAAGACGTCGAAAAGTATGGCCTCGCTCATCCAGCTTCTGATGGCGCACGTTTTATGGAAATTGGTAACCAAGTCTTCATGCAGTATCGCCGCAAAGAGGACGGCACTTTCGAAGAACTCGAAAAGAAGAATGTCGACTTTGGCGCCGGCCTCGAGCGTATCACTGCTGCCTCGATGGATTCTTATGACGTCTTTCAGATTTCGCTTTTGAAGCCGATTCTCGATCAGCTCGAAAAGCTTTCGGGTAAGAACTATTCCGATAATACTGCCGAAATGCGCATTATTGCCGACCATCTTCGCGGGGCATATCTTCTTACCGCTCAGGGCCTCAAGCCAAGCAACAAGCAGCAAGGTTACGCCCTTCGCCGCTTAATCCGCCGGGCTATTTTGAAGGCGCTCAACCTTGGTATCGAGAATGATTTCCTCCCAGGTATCCTTCCGATGATTGCTGACAATTACAAGGATCTTCCGGATAGCATTTTGACTAATCGTGATGACGTGCTCGACGTTCTAAACCGCGAAGAGCAGGCTTTCCGCCGCACCCTTCGCCGTGGCATGAAAGAGCTTAATCGTCTCAAGGAACAAGGCCTCACGGGCAAAGAATTATTTATGCTTCAGGATACTTATGGTTTTCCGCTTGAGCTTAGCGTCGAGGAGGCGAAACGCCAAGAAATTAAACTTAGCGACGACTGGCAAAAAGAATTCGACGCTGCCCTCGCTGAGCAGCGCGAACGCAGTCAGACCGCTTCGAAGGGCATGTTCAAGGGTGGTCTCGAGGATCATGGCGAAATGTCAACCAAGTATCATACGGCAACCCATCTCTTGCTCGCCGCTTTACAGCAACTTATTGATCCTAGCATCTGCCAGAAGGGTAGCAATATTACCGCTGAGCGCATGCGCCTCGATTTTAATGTCGATCACAAGCTTGAAAAAGATGAGCTTCAGAAACTAGAGGATCAGGTTAATGCATGGATTAAGGCTGACCTTCCGGTTGTACATGATGAATACGACAAGGCTTACGCGCGCGATACTTTGAAGGCGCATGGCAGCTTCTGGAATAAATATCCAGAAAAACTCACTGTCTATACGATTGGTGATTTCGATAAGCCAACTTCTCGCGAAGTTTGTGGTGGCCCCCACGTTGAACATACTGGTGTGCTTGGTCACTTCAAGATTAAGAAGGAAGAGGCTTCTTCTGCTGGCATTCGCCGCATCAAGGCTATTCTTGAATAAATCTGCTACAATAAAAATATGAACAAGCTCGTAAAACGCGGCCTCAAAGCCTACAATATTTTCCTCAAAAATAAGATAGCGGGCTCTCTCATGATGCTTATCCCGGGCATTATGATGACTTTTGCCGCGGTGCGAGGCAATGGTAACGATACGAAATCTTTACCGCTTATGATTTTGATCGCTGGCGCCGTATTTGCGCTCTGGGCTTTCTACTGTTTAGGCTATATTAAATCCGGAATCGATGCTATGAAAAATGCGCGCAAGGAGCGCCCGGATTGGCGTGGCTTTTTCCTGCAGCTCGGCGAAGCGATTATCTATCTTATTATTGCAGCGCTCGGCGTCTTCCTTCTGATGAATGAGCAGTTTACGAATAAGATTCTCAATCTTATGGCTGGTGGCTTTACAACTTTCAATGGTATTATGGGCATCGTTTCAACGATCAAGCATCGCGATAATCGAGACTTCCGCTGGAAGTTTGTGATTGTTTTAACCCTATTTGAATTGGTCTGGGGCATCTACTTCCTCCTCGCTTCCGACTCGATTGGTATTAGTAGCTACTTCGTGATGGGCGTAATTACGACCATTGCCGGCATCCTTGCCGTTGCGTCGTCGCTCAACGAAAAGACTATTAAGGATACGCTTGAGGATGGCAAAAATATTGCCAAAACTCTAAAAGGCGAAGACGAAGAAGAGCATGAAGCTCTCCCTGAAGAAGTAGAGAAATAGATGGCTACTAAAGAGCGAAAAAAATACATAGCAAGCGTCAGGCAAAAGCTCACTAAGAAAAATCTTTTCATCTTTTTAGCAATTATTTTAATAGCAATAGTTGCTTCGGCGTTTATCCCTTTTCGTGTCTTAGGCGATAATAAGCCGTACTCTACTTCGTATGATAATATTGATATTTTTTATACTAAAGACAGCTCTAGCAGAAGGACAAATCGTTTAGGACTGAGTATGTATAAGGGCAATAAGTGCTTAAAAGACGAAGAGAATTGTAAAGGTTTTTATGTTAATGATGGTAAGATCAGCGAGAGAGATGCCGAAATAATAGTAAAAGAAAAAGAGGGCATTGACTCATTTGAGTTAGAGGCGCAGTCATATGATGTCTGCTATATTTTTGGCTTATTTTGCCCGAAAAACGAACTTGGTTATACCAAGAAGGCTATTAAATACACTATCTACTATTCTCCGAATGCTAGAATCGCCATTTATTATAATGCCTGCGAGAATGAGGATAGTTACAGCTGCTGGCCGAGAGATAGTGGTAAATTTGGAATAATGTCCGCAGAGGTGCTAAAAGATATTAATCAAGGCATAAAGCAATCGGGTGGCAATGTAGCGAAAAGTAAAGAGCAAGAAAGATATGAACGGGAATGCCTTAGCGCTGAAGAAATAGCGAAGACTAGTTATAGTGAAGAATGGCCTGAAGGGTATGATATTTCAAAAGATACTGTTAATTCGTTTTGCAGCTGCCTAGGCGAAGCTTTCTTCCCTAGGAGATCCGAGCTACCTGTATTTCCGGTAGAAGACGGCGAGCACTCGTTTGATAAAAAAGATGAAATTGTTGACTCGTGCAAGATCTATAAAGACGAGCGCGAAAGGTATCATGGCGGCTTAGGTGTAAGGACTGGTAGCGAGGAATATATTGAGGGCGAAATAGAAATGCACGCACATTATGCGTACCAGTGGTTTAGCGAGGACACTAACTATGGGTATAATATGCTGCCATCGGTTGAATGTGTTAAAAAGCAAATATATGAAGTATCTGGCAGGCCGTATTTTGTCGAGATTATTACTCAGCAAAATGTGAGAGACGGTATTTTAAGATGCACGAACGATTCTCGCTTAAATAAGCTCTCTGAATACTTCTTCTATACTCTTTAACTCTTTACAAATCTACCAAAGTATGCTATAATATAGACATATCTAGTTATCGATATAACAGAGGTGTGGATATGGCAAAGTTTTGGAAAAACAAGAAATTTATGCTCGTTTTGTCTATTTTTGCCGTATCGGCGCTATTTCTTGCAAATATTCTCACGAAGACAGATTGGCAAACAATTAGCGATGAGCGCAAAGCTCGCGAGTATCAGCCGACTGCAGCGATTACGGGTATAGCTGACGATATTCGCCTTACCGATAAAGGCAAAACGATTTTTTATGCGACAAACCCGCAAATCCAAACGGCCGAGCTTTTTAATCAGAATTGTGACGGCAACGAGGATAATTATAGTCTCGGTTGCTATATTAATGACGGCTCTGAGCGCATCTATCTTTACGACACCGAGAATACGGATACTCTAAATGAAAATGGCCTCGTCTATGACCTAAAGGCGAAGCGTAATACCGTTGCGCTCCACGAGCTTCTCCATGCGGCCTACAATCGTCTATCTACGTCCGAAAAACGCAGTATTTGCAGCGAGCTTAAAAAAGCGGTTGCAAGCGTTGCTATTGAAGATGAGCTTGCGTACTATTCGGACAAGCAATACTGTACTGAGGCTTTTGCTCGCGTTGGCTCTGAGCATATATCTGCCATTAGTGGCACGAAGCTTGCGGACGTCTATCGTCGCTATTTCGAGCCGAATGATTCCTTGAATCGCAAAATCAAAGCAAACTCAGACAGTCTCGCTCGGCTTTCGCAAAAAATCGCTCACTATGACGAGCAGATTAATCTCAAGGAGCAGACTGTCTCTGATTATAACTTGATGGTCCGCGACTACAACTCGCTCGTTGATACCTATAGCAAAATTGCCTCAATTCTCGACTCTCGAAAATAACTAAAGCATTAGTGCTATAATAGTAGCATGAGTATTATCTCTCGTGGCAAAGAAATTGCCGCCAAAGCTACTGGCGCCCCTATGGCCAAACATCCGAAGAATCCGGACGATTATTTGTTGGCGCTAGATATTGGCACAGAATATGTTAAGGCGCTAATCGCGAAGAAGAGTAAGGGTGCCTTAAAGATTGTCGGTGTCGGCAAGGCTCATGAGGCTCCTACGAATATGTATTCCGGCGCCATTGCAGACATTGATGGTGTCGCTCAGACTTGTGAAGAGGCTCTCAGCAAGGCCGAAGAGATGGCCGGAGTTCGCTCTCAGGAAGTTGTTATTGGTATCGCTGGTGAGCTAATTAAGGGCAATACTGCCTCGATTAAATATCGTCGTGCAGATGCGAGCAAACCAATCACTGATGCCGAAATGGAAAAGATCATCAAGCAGGTTCAGCAGAAGGCTGGTGAGCGTGCGCGTCGTGAAGTTGCCCTCGAGACGAATAATAAAGATGTCGAGGTTCGCCTGATTAATTCTGCTCTTGTTTCGCTCCGCATTGACGGCTATAAGGTTTCGAATCCGATTGGTTTCAAGGGCAAGGAAGTGATTGTTCAGATTTATACTGCCTTTGCGCCACTTGTCCATATTTCTGCGATCGAGCGTGTTTGTGATGAACTTGAGCTTGATCTTGTGACGGTTGCAGTTGAGCCGTTTGCGGTTTGCCGTGCTTGTCTTGGCGATAGCGTCGAGTCGAATTTCTCTGGTATTGTGATGGATATTGGCGGCGGTACGACAGATATCGCAGTTGTTGATGATGGCGGAGTTGAGGGAACGAAAATGTTCTCACTCGGCGGCCGGAGCTTTACACGCCAAGTTGCTCAGCGCTTGGGCCTCAGTTTTGAGGATGCCGAAAAGCTAAAGCTGCTCGCTGATTCGCCGAAGATGAAGCCAGAGATTCATAAAAAATACGAGGCCGCAATTGCGCGAAACCTCGAAGTTTGGCAATCTGGTGTTGAACTCGCTATCGAGGAATTCGATCAGCTCGAAACGCTTCCTGGCCAAATCCTCCTCTGCGGCGGTGGCGCAGGTCTTTCTGAAATTCCAGAGCTACTCGCGACTGGCGATTGGTACCAAGATCTGCCATTTGCTCGTCGTCCAATCGTGAGCTTGATCGATCCGGACACGATTGAGGGCATCGAAAATGCGACCGATCGTGAGCTTGATCATACTTTCGTGACTGCGATGGGGCTCCTTCGTGTCGGCATGGATACGATTATTGGCGTGCCAGAGAATGGCAGCCTTAAGGCAAAGCTATCTCGTCTACTCAAAAATTAATCAGCTCGAGAAACTTCCTCGAATTTGCCGGATTCAAGTCCGGCTAATTTGTAATTCCCGAAATTTGTACGATGTAGAGCGGTGACTTTGTAGCCAAGCGCATCAAAAGTGCGGCGAATCTGTCGATTACGCCCCTCGCTCATCGTTACGCGCCAGTTCGTGCGCTTATCGTTAAGCTTTTCGAGCCCAAGTTGGCTACGACCGTCCGGTAACTGTACGCCAAAATCCGCAATCATCTGCTGATGCAGTGGTTCAAGCGCGCGATCGAGCTGAGCTTCATAGATCTTTATTTTCGTGAAGCTCGGGTGTGTCATCCGAAAAGCGAAGTCTCCGTCATTTGTGAGCAAAATCAGGCCGGACGAATCTTTATCGAGGCGACCAACGCTTTTTAGGGCCTGGTATTTTTCGGGCAGCAACTCATACATTGTCGGCGTATCGCCTTGACGTTTGCGACTACAGACGTAGCCCGCAGGCTTATTAAGGGCTAGATATATTAGCTTTTCGGGTACGATTTTTTTGCCATCAACAATAACTATATCTTTTTCAGATATGCGCGCACCAATTTCGGCCGGTATATTATTGACCAAGACTTTACCGGCGGAAATCAGATTATCGGCTTCTCGGCGCGAAACGCCGAGGTTTGTCGCAATGTATTTGTTTAATCTAAGCATTGTTTTCAGCTTCGGCTGGAGCGATTGGTTCTGCTGGCGCGGTCTGTTCGACTGGCTCTGCAGCCTCTGGTGCCATCGCTTGAGCTTGCTGGGTTAAGGGATCGTTCTTGAGATCTTCGCTCATTTTTGCTGCATTGGAATTAGGGTCAAGCTCGCCGCCTTCATTCAAGTCGTGATTGAGTGCGGTTGCTAGGTTTTGCGCGTAGCCAGGTTGAATTGAATCTGGATCCGGCTCTTCATCGGCAAAATCGTCTTCTTCCTCGGTTTGAGTTGGGCGACTTTGTTCAGTCGGAACATTGCCAAGTAGTTCGTCCATCTTGCGAGACATCTCCTCGCGCTCTTCTTCAGAGTTCGTGTCATGAAGTGGCTCAATTACGCGCTCGCCACCACGTTGTTCTTCCTGCGGGGAAGCTGCGACTGGTGCCGGTGCTGGAGCTGGGGCCCCTGAGGCCTGCGGTGCAATTGGAGTCGGCACAGCAGCCGGCTGTGCAGCAGGAGCTGGATTAAAATTTGCAGTTGGAGCCTGTGGCGCCTGAGGGATAACTGGCTGCGGAGCAGCAGCTGGTGCAGCTGGGGTAGCAGCTGGTGCAGCTGGGTTTGGTGCCTGAGGAATGATTGGCTGCGGTGTAGCAGGCGCAGCTGGAGCGGCTGGAATCGGTGCCGGTGCTGGCGCTACTGGAGTTGGAACTGCTGCGACTGGCGTCGGAGCTACTGGAGCTGGACTTGGTGCAACTGGTGCTGGGCTTGGCGCAGCTGGAGCTGGAGCTGCTGGAGCGGCTGGAATCGGTGCTGCCGCTGTAGGCGCAGCTGGTGCCGGAGTGACCGGTTCGGCTGAAGCAGGCGCTGCTGGTGCGGCTGGTGCCGTAGAAGCGGCTACGTCGAGATTTGTCGCTGCATTTGCCGTCGGCTTGTCGCCAAGAACTTCATGAACAGTATTAATTACGTCTTCGATACCGACCTGGGATTTGACGAGATAGCGGTCTGCGCCGAGATTTTCGCCACGCATACGCTGGTCGTCACTCGATAGTGCAGTCATCATAATTACCTTGATATTACTAGTCTCTGGCGTTGAACGCAGGATGTCTAGCATGTCGAAACCAGAAATTTTCGGCATCATCACATCCGAAACGATTAGTTCTGGCTTTTCTTGAACGGCGAGTGCGAGCGCCTCCTCACCATCGCCGGCAGAAACAATGTCGTATCCTTCGGCGACCAGCCTAATGCTGTAAATTTCTCGCAAGGACTTGTCGTCCTCGACTAACATAATCTTGGTCATACTG
>CAMKFS010000005.1 GCA_946411935.1 uncultured Candidatus Saccharibacteria bacterium
CCTTTGGATCATCGCCTCCAGTTGGCTTAGGGTCATCATTGGTTGGCTTTGTGCCACCACCTGAGCCGTTGCCTCCTGCTGGCTTTCTGCTTCTGCCGCTCTTGTTGATAACGAAATGAATATCTTCTGTGAAAGCTCTCACAGTAAGAGTCATTATAGCTGCTATCTGAGCGTCATTAAGCTTGCCTTCTGTAAGCTTAATTGTAATGTTGCCACTCTTTGAGATGATCTCTGGAGACTTCTTGACTTCCTTAGAGAGCTTCTTTCTAGTAGTGAGCCACTCCTTAAGCTTGTTAAGTGCAGTTTTACGCTGCTCCTGAGTCTTGAATCCAGCCAGCTTAATGATATCATCATCGATAATTGCGGTTGCCAGGTTCTTGGCATTCTCATCGCTGATTGTGCCGTCTTTTTTAATCTTTAAATCTTCTCTCATTTTTAAATTCCTCCTATTTGGGCGTTTTTTGTGTATAACTGCGTCTTGCTCACTTCGAGCGTTAGACGCGGCAGAGGAGGGCTGCTACGCCTGACGCTCGAAGCGAACAGGAGGAATAAATGAATAAAAGTGATCGGTTAAGGTCCGATGTTCACCTCCCAGTGAACATGCCCTAATTATAGCACAGATAGCTAAAAAAGTCAATAGTAATAGCGCAAAAATAATAGAAAAGCAAGAAAAATGCTCCTTAGGGAGCATTTTTGGGCCTTTGGAGAAGAATTAGCGAACGAGGGCAAATTTGTTCTTGCCGCGCTTAATGAGGGCGGTTTCGGTAATTGCCTGGTCTTCGGTAAGCTTAGTGCCATTAACTGAGATGGCGTTGCCGGCGAGAAGCTTGCGGCCTTCGCCCTTGCTAGAAGCGAGGCCGGTTTCGACGAGGATATCGAGAAGCTGATTGTCTTTTGCTGCGGTAGGGAAGCTCTTGGCGAGCAGATCGAGTTCGTCTTCGGAAAGATCGGAAAGTTGGCCGTCGCCGAAGAGAATTGCGGTGATTTTCTCGGCAGATTTGGCCGCATCGGCACCATGGACGACTTCGGTGACCATGTAGGCGAGCTGGCGTTGGCCGTAGCGGGCGCCTGGATTCTCGGCGTGTTTGGCGAGAATCTGTTCGAGCTCTTCCGGCGTGACGAAGGTGTAGTATTTGAAGAATTCTTCAAGAACTTCGTCGGCTTGGTTGAGCCAGAACTGGTAGAAATCAAAGATGCTAGTCTTGGTGCTGTCGAGCCAGACGGCGTTGCCTTCGGACTTGCCGAATTTACGGCCGGTTACTTTATCGATGATGAGCGGGCAGCTGTAAGCGTCGGCTTTGGCACCCTCGAGGCGCTTGATGAGATGGATCCCGGAAGTGCAGTTGCCATACTGATCGGCACCACAGAGCTGGAGGTCTACCTTATGAGTGCGGAAGAGATGAAGGAAATCGTAGCCCTGGATGAGGGTATAGCTAAACTCGGCGTAGCTGATACCTGAGCCGCCTTCGCCAATGCGGGCTTGAACGAACTGACGATCGAGGAGCTGGGTCATGCTAAAGGCCTTGCCAATCTCGCGAAGGAAGGGAAGGAATTTTACTTCGCCGAACCAATCGAGATTATCGAGAATCTTAGTATCGGCTGGAGAATGAGTGACGCGGACGATTTGCTTGGCAAGAGCGGCTTTGTTCACAGCGATTTCGTCGAGACCCTTGAGGTCGCGCTCGACGGTATCCTTTGGGTCGCCAATCTGGCCAGTAGCGCCGCCGACAAGATAGTAAGGAGTATAGCCGTGGCGAACGAAGCAAGCGCACATCATAAGAGCAGCGAGGTGGCCGATATGGAGAGAATCGGCGCTAGGATCGGTGCCCCAATAAAAATTACGCGGAGCTTTGTCTAGATCTGATATCTGGTCCAGCGTGTGCTCGGCCACGAAGCCGCGCCACTGGAGCTCTTCGGATAATTTCATGGAATACTCCTTTATTATTAACTTTATTATTATACCATCTGGTAAAGGGTAAAAAAAGCCCCCGCTCGGAGAGAGCGGGGCTAAAATTAATTGCTAAGCGCATCGTGGATAACGAAGAATAACTCGCTGAGGCATTCCTCGAAATTCATTGAATCGAAGCCCTTTGTGTTACTAGCGACGACAGTGATAGTGCCGGCTTGTTCCTTAACTCGAAAATGAGAGTACTTCTCGTTTAGCAGTTTTATCTTGACGATAATCTGTTTTACGACGTCTTCCTGCTCATTTCTGTCGAATTGTGTAAAGATTGTTTCGCCAGAATAGAACGGGTCAAGCATACCGATTACGGAAAAGGTTGCGAAAGCATTAGATTCGTCAATATCCGTAACGATGATTGATAGTTTTTCGAGTTATTATTGTATCATGAAAAGGCGAATTTGTCAATGGAATCCAGCTGGGATTAGCGCGCGGATTATGGTAAAATGTCTGATATGAGCCCGTCGTTCAACGGATAGGACATATCCCCTCTAAGGATACAATGCTGGTTCGATTCCAGCCGGGCTTACCAAACTGTCAGGCGATTGGCCTGTTTTTTGTTTTTACGTAAGCACTAGAGGACTTTTTTCTGCCAGGTTTTTCTGCCGCATTTTGGGCAACGGAGATGACGAGTGCGTCCCATATGCATGGCGAGAAAGACGGCTTTGAAGGTAGGGACATGTTTGTGGCCGCATTTAGCGCACTGATAGTAGCCGGCGACTTGCTCGATTTTGAGGGCGAAAAAGAAAGCGATCATCATAATGAGAAAACCGGCGATAAACATGGTTGTGGCGAGCGGGAAGTTTGTCTCGACGATTGGAATGGAAGTTAAGAAAAGAGCGAAGAAGCTGGCTAGGCCAATAAATCCAAGCACCCATTCGAGGGTGAGAAGTTGCCTGTCTTTCTGTTCCTTTTCTTTCGCGATAGCAAGAAGGTTGCTATTTAGTTTTTTATCGGTATTTTTCATGTCTACGATTTCTCCACTAAATAAATCATTGATAGTGATGTCGAATAGTTCGCACAGGGCAGGCATTTTGGCGGTTTCGGGCAGGCAAATGCCGCGCTCCCATTTTGAAATTGAGCGGCTACTAATGTCGAGCTTTTCGGCGAGGGATTCTTGGGAATAACCCGCTTTTTTGCGGTTTTCGGCAATGAATCTTCCGATTTTCTTTAGATCCATATGGCTCCTTTTTGATTTTATGGGGCTATTTTATATTTTGATTGTTCAAAATACCACAAACCGTAGGTAGATTTTTAATCTGGAAGGACGTGACGGAGGAGTGGAATTTTTGAGAAAATGATTTTTGCAACGACGGCGACGACTATGCATAGTGGGACAGAAATAAGTGGGTAGTACCATTGCGTGTGAGAATTGCCGAGATAAATTGAAATGAATGCGAGAGGGAACCAGTGAGTGAGGTAGCTGGAGAAAGTGTAGCTACTGAAGAATGTGATAATACGCGCGAAGAGCTTCTTATCGGAAAATTTGTGCTTTTCGAAGAAGCTTTTGATAAATAGGAAGATAGCCGGAGCATAGAAGGCGTAAGGCGCATCAGCAATATCGGAGAGGAAACCGGTGATGCCGTGGGCGCGGAAGCTTAAGATGGTCGAACCAATGAAACTGCCAAAAATTGCTAATAGGCCAAGTATGTAAATAATGCAACGGTTGCGTTTAGAGATTTTGTAATTGTGAATATAGTAACCGACGATAGCGTAGAAGATTCCGCATTGGCTAGTTAGGATGAAGTTGATTGGGGAAATTGAGTTCGATATGGAAGGCTTTTATGATTGACGGAATGATGAAATTTAAAATCAATGAAGCGATAATGATGTAGCGAAAGACATCTTTGCGATCTTTTTTATTGATTGCGCCGAGAACTGGAATGACGAGATAGAGAATGAAGAGCGGAATGAAGAACCAGAAAATCGGAATGTAAGTATAGGAGAAAATTCCGTTAATTACGTCAAGAATTGTAGTGTTTGCGAAGGATTCTTTGAGCCAGAAATAGCGTACAGCCATAGCGGCAAGACTCCAGAAGAGAAATGGGATGAGAGTTTTCTTGAAGCGTTTCTTGAGGAAGGTTTTTGTGTCGTAGCGGTCACGGTAGTCGATGAGGGTGGCGCCAGAAATCATGAAGAAAACCGGTACGGCAAAAGTAAAGAAGGTATTGACGAAGTTCGCAAGAATCCAGCGTGGGTTTTCGGCGAAAGTATAGAAAGAGTTCACGTGGATTAAAATGACCGTAAAGGCGGACAGCACACTGGCGAGAGTGAGATAGTTAAATGGTCTTGATTTAGCTGCTTTTTTCATGGTTGCTCCATTTCTCATATTTTTTATGAATATCAGGCTTGCGTGCAATGGTTTCATTGTGGCTAGTTTCGATAGTGGCAATATTGACCGGAAAAGCGCCATTGAGCCAAGAGAAAGGCTTGGCGCCCGCTTGAATTGTAGTGACGGCGCCGAGGACGATCAGCCTGTCGCCATATAAGTCGATGCGCGTATTGTAGTCTTGGAAGAAGCGTTTGCCTGGAGTGACGATGCCGCGATGGCCGCGCCAGACTTCGTTGAGAAGTGGCGGAACGACTCCGTTATGCATATGTCCGGCAATGACAAAGTCGAAATTTTCGAGAGCGGGTTTGACGCGCTCGTCGGTAAGGTGAGCGGGGGAGTGGATGAGGATAATTTTGGTTTTGTGTTTCGGCAGTTTAGCGAATTTACTGGAAGCTTCGTCTAGTTTATTGATTAGAATATTTGCATCTTCGTCGATTGGATTAATCTTCTTGTCATAGCAGTAATAGTCTGGCGGGAGCGTGAGGCTATAGACGTAAAAATCATGATTCTCATATGCTTCGTCGTTCAGAAGATGAACATTTTCGATGCCGTTTACAAGCTTAATTAATGGGTCTGGGCTGTCGATAAAAAAGCCGCGTTCCTTGCTGAAAGAAGTATGGAAGTTTTCAGCTTTGCGATAAAAATCGTGATTACCGAGGCAGAGGATGACCGGTGCGACTTTGCCGAGGCGTTTAAGCCAAGCTTCGAGACGTTTGGCTTCGTGCGAAGAATCAATTGAGCTAAGCGAATCAACGAGGTCGCCGGAAATCGTGATAAGTTGTGGTTGGATTTGCTCGGCTTTTTCGGCAAGATGAGTGAGGTTTTCGGCGGTCTTTTCGGAAAAATGGACATCGCTAATGGCAAGAATTTTATGTTCCTTTTGACCTGGCTTATAAAAGCGGTAGCGGATGTGGTAAAAGTTTTTCATTAAAAATAATTATAACAGTTATGGCATATTTTTAGAGATTTTCGAGACTTGCCAGAGTAGAAAAAGTAGCTTATGCTAAAGGTATGTATTAATGGTGGGCTAAATAAGGAGGTGTGCCCAAAATGAAAACAAAAACCAAATTCATTTTCGTGACCGGCGGCGTTATATCGGGTGTCGGTAAGGGTATTATGGCGGCTAGCATCGGCTCCATTTTGAAGGCGAAGGGCCTAAAAGTTTCGATGCAAAAATGCGATCCATATCTTAATGTGGACGCAGGTCTATTAAATCCGCGCGAGCATGGTGAGTGCTTCGTGACGCAAGATGGGGCGGAGACCGATTTGGATCTCGGGCACTACGAGCGTTTCCTTGATGAGGAAATGACGGGAGATTCGATCTGGACTTCAGGTAAGCTGTATAAGCGCGTGATTGACGCGGAACGATCTGGTGAGTTCGGCGGAAAAACCGTTCAGCTCGTACCACATGTAACCGGTATGGTGCAGCAGACTTTCATTGAGAATGCGAAGCATTTTAAGTCAGATGTCCACATTGTTGAGATTGGTGGAACGGTTGGCGATATGGAAGGGCAGCACTTCATCGAGGCGATCCGAGAGTTTGCGTCAAAGGTTGGCCGTGAAAATTGTCTCTATGTACATGTTTGCTATGTACCTTGGCTTTCGACTTCAGAAGAATTCAAGACTAAGCCGGCGCAGAATTCGTTGCGTGACTTGCGCGAATACGGAATTATTCCGGATATGGTCGTAGCGCGTATGGATGTTGATCGTGTAATTAAGGCGCCGCATATTGCGAAGAAGCTTGCGACATTTTGCGCGGTGCCAGAAGATGCGGTAGTGTTAATGCCAGATGCGAAATCGGTTTACGAAGTGCCGCTAAATGCGGTGAAGGGTGGTGTTTTGGCGCCGCTTGAACGCTTCATTGATCACGGCGATCCGGACATGTCGGAATGGGAAGATTTGGTTAAAAGAATTGAATCGACGCCAAAAAAGACAGTGAAGATTGGCCTTGTTGCGAAGTATATCGACAATACTGACACTTATTTGTCAGTAACGGAAGCTTTGAAGGCGGCGGCGTGGAAAAATGGTGTTGGTTTGGAGACGGTTTGGGTGAATGCAGAAGAGGCGACGGTGCGTGATTTTGAGCAGGTTGATGGAATCTTGGTGCCGGGTGGTTTTGGCTCGCGTGGCGTTGAGGGAAAAATTTCAGCAGCAGAATATTGTTTGAAGAACAACAAACCATATCTTGGAATTTGCCTTGGTTTGCAGACGGCCGTGATTGCAGCGGCACGTCTTGGCGGCATTAAAGATGCGAATTCCGAAGAGCTTGATGCTCCGGAGGGCAAGAATGTTGTGTATATCATGGAGGGACAGAAGGGTAAGGAAAGCACGGGTGGCACGATGCGTCTTGGTAACTATCCAGCTAAGCTCGTGAAGGGCTCAAAGATTGCCGAGATTTACGGTTCAGACAAAGTGGTCGAGCGCCACCGTCATCGCTATGAAGTAAATCAGAAATTCTTGAAGGAAATTAATGCTGGTGGTTTGGTTGTGGCTGGTACTTCGCCGGACGGGAAGCTAGTCGAGTTCGTGGAGGCGCCAAATTGCGATTACTTCGTTGCGACACAAGCTCATCCAGAATTTCGTTCGCGCCCATATCGTGCGCATCCGCTATTTGACGGCTTAATAAAAGCTGCGAGCAAATAGGAAAAATCCCCGCCAAAAACGGGGATTTTTGTTGCGGTTTTTTGTGCTTATGTTTATAATTAAACTAAGTTTAATTTGGTGTTTTATGGTTACAAAAAAGAGAATAAAAAACAAGAAGACGCTTTTTGCAATTGGCGCCTTGGTTTTAGTGGCGACAATTGGTGGCGTAATTGCGGCGAACCGTACGCTGTTTCCGTTTGAAAACAACTTTGAATTAGCGCTTTGGCGCACAGAGGTAAAGGAAGTATTTGACAGCCCTTATGATTGGAAGCCGTGCGATGAAACACCAAAGGTCGTAGAAGTTAAGAATACCGGCACTCTCGATGCGGTTGCGCGCGTAAAAGTTGATGAGCAGTGGATTTCTGAACATGGAGATGAGCTAGATTTGATAAAGGATAATGTTAAGCTAGCTGATTATACTTTGGCTAATTCCGACTGGGTGCTTAGAGACGGTTACTATTATCTAAACAAAACGCTCCATCCTGGGGAGAGCTCGGAGTTTATTAATAAAGTAACATTTAATTGTGCGGCGGATTTTGGCGAGAATGAGATGGTCGACGGCAAGGGCAGAATTACTGAAACGACCGACGACTATAATGGCGCAAGCTACCATTTGGCAATTAATGCGCAGTTAATGATGGACGATCCGAATGTTTCTTGGGAAGAAGCGTTTGGCGAATATAAGGCGCCGCAGACTTTCTCAAAATTGAAGAGCGGTCTATCGGGGACGCTCCACGGTGTCTATGGTGCTAATACCGTAAAAGCGTTTAAGCGTAGTAAAGTTTTGCCAGATGCTGGCAGTGTAGTAAATAGAACTGAAGCGCAGATGGATGGCGAGACGCCAATATATTTCTGGTATTCCTCGGACGATCAAACGGTATATTGGTATTCTACGGCTGATGCAATTACTTTGCATGCTAACGATAGTGTTGGTGGCCTGTTCCAGGGGAACTGGTTCGTGTCGAAGCTTGATGATGCATCTGGTTTGACTTATTTCGACACAAGAAACATGACTGGCATAGGTGGTTTATTCTACGGCGACATACCAGATGACTTGTCGGCTTTAGCACACTGGGATGTGACGGGGGTGA
This sequence comes from uncultured Candidatus Saccharibacteria bacterium, assembly GCA_946411935.1. GTDB lineage: Bacteria > Patescibacteriota > Saccharimonadia > Saccharimonadales > Saccharimonadaceae > UBA2834. Next base: position 8,027 of record CAMKFS010000005.1, read on the forward strand.
CGAGCTTCTCAGGCGCATTTAGCTCGAAAGACAGCAACAACGTGCCATATTTTAAGCAGAAACATATGTCGGCGATAGAATTCTGGGATGTTTCGAACGCGAGATGGTTTAGCGGTTTGTTCTCGGAGAATACGGAAGTGACGGATTTGTCTATATTGAAAAACTGGCATACCTCTAGTCTGACTGATTTGAGCGGCGCATTTTATGGCATGACTAACCTTACTTCACTAAAGGGGCTTGAGAATTGGGATGTTAGCCATGTAACAAGTATGGCGAGCGCATTCTACGGAACGAGAATTACTGATTTGTCGAAGATCGCAGGTTGGGATGTGTCGAGCTGTACTAGCTTCTATAGCACCTTCCAAAATATTAGCTCGATTAATGATGCGACTGTTCTAAATGGATGGCAGGTAAGAGATGATGCGACATTGTCATATATGTTTAAAGACACTGGTATACAAAGTGAAAGCGGCTATCCGAGCTGGTATACGGCCGATAGGAGGGAGAACTAGGAAATGAAGAAGAAAATGAATAAGACGGTGCGCCAGAAAAAGCTTCTCCTTGCGATTGCAGTCGCACTGTTAGTTGCTGTAGGCGGGACGCTCGCGTATCATACTTCGCGCGGGGCATTCAATAATAACTTTATGCTCGGTTATTGGCAAAACGAGACGACGGAGGTTTTTGATTCTCCGACATGGAAAACTTGCGACGAGATTCCTAAAATTGTGATTGGCAAGAATACCGGTACGGTTCCGGCGGTAGCTCGCCTTAGCTATGATGAGTATTGGAAGATGATTGGCAGTACGAGTACGAGCCATGATACTGAGTTGCCATTACTTGATGGAGATAATGATCCTATAGCGTATGTAAATTTGCAGAATCAGGCCGATTGGGAAGATGGCGGTGATGGTTGGTACTACTACAAATATGTCCTATGGCCAGGCGAAGAAACGAACTCGATGTTCAAATCAGTTACCTTGAACTGTAAGAATAACTTTGGTGGCGCGAATGATGATTGTACGGTTGAAGGAAACACGCGCAGCTGTACGAATAATACGCGAAGTGAATACGAGGACGCAACATTTCATGTGTTTGTAACTTTACAGTATCTACAGAGCGATAAGTGTAATGAGGTCTGGGGGCATTGCGCGGAGGATGATCATTATCATGCGAAGTGCGATAGTAACATCCTTTATGACCATATCGCTTGTTTGACGAATGGCACGGACGAAGACATTAACTTCAATAGTGGTATTGAAAGTGGCTTAGTAGACGGAAAGGGCGTAAATACAGTTTATGCTCATAGGGATGATTATTATCAGACGCACTATTATCGTGGCGATTTCGTAGATAATCATGTAAAGTTTGCGGGCTATTGTTGGCTGATTGTGCGCACGACGAGTACGGGTGGTGTAAAGTTGATCTATAATGGTGAACCAAATGGCGATAAGTGTCGTGACATTAATTCCGACCCAGAGTCGCTCTATGCCTTTATTGAAGTAAACGGAAAGAGGTCGTTCCCGTACAATACGTTTGCCGCTACTTCGGCTAGCCGTGGAGGGGATTCGTATGCGATGTCACCGCATATGTATGGCTATATGTATAAACCTAGTTCAGTTGTTGTGGTAAGTTCTTTCAATAATTCGAACAGTCAAATCAAAGTTGGTTCTAGTGTAGTATGGAACGGCAGACAGTATGAGCTTCAAAACGTTCAGGATTCATGGTGGACGGACGCTGAGCACAGATATGTTTGTCCTGACGGTGCATCTACGAGTTGCAATAAAGCGCTGTTTAATATGAAGGCTGGATCTTCGATGTACTTCCAGCTAGAGAATGGTGAATCGTATAACGATATGGTGCATGCGAATGTAGCGGATTCGGAAGCGAAGACGACGGTCGACACTTGGTTCCGTACGCATATGCTTAGCTCGCTAGGCAAACTTGAAGATACGCCGTTTTGTAATGATAGAAGCTTCGATTATGAGCATCCGGACACTAGTAGAAATAGTTATGCATGGTCAGAATTGAATGCCTTTACGCGCTTACACACTAATAAGACTCCAACAATTGATTGTTCTGATGCGCGCGATGCTTTTTCGGTTAGTCCAGAGAACGGCAACGGAAAATTAACTTATCCGGTTGCGCTATTAACGGGCGACGAAGCATTATTAACAGCGGTTAACGGCATAGGCTCAGAACACGGCTTCCTTTATCCATCTAGCTATGCAATGCTTCGCGAGGATACTACTCACGACCATCATAGCTGGACAATGACGCCAGCTACGGTATCGTCGAATCATGAATTCGCATGGTCGACATATATGTTCTGGTATTTAGCGACCGGTAGTCAGGGCTATGTTGAATATGGATCGTTGCGCCCAGTTATTTCATTAAAGAAGGGAATGAAATATACTAATGGCGATGGTTCGCGTGACAATCCATTCGTAATTGAATAAAAAATAAGCACCTCGTAACAGAGGTGCTTTTTGGTGTAGTATAATAGAGGTAATTATGGATAGTTTGAAAACAAAGATTATTGAGATTGTTAAAAAGCTCTACGGCGTAGATGTGCCTGTGGAATTTGCGGCGGTGCCGGCTGAAATCAAGGGCGATTATTCCTGCAATGTGGCGATGCGTCTTGCGAAGGCGGCTGGGAAGGCGCCGCGCGATATTGCGGCGGAAATAATTGCCGAGCTACCCGGCGAGTATGCGTATGAGGTGGCTGGGCCTGGCTTCATTAATATTTCAGTTTCTGGCAAGGCTTTGTCCGAACAGCTAGAAGCGGCCTGGAGTGAGGATTATGGCAATAACCAATCCGGTGCAGGTAAGGTGGCGGTATCAGAATTCCCGAGTACTAATATGGCGAAACCGTATTCGGTCGGACATTTGCGTCCAGGCACGCAGGGTTGGGCGGCGAAGCAGATTCTTGAGGCGAATGGCTGGAAAGTGATTACCGATAATCATCTTGGCGATGCGGGGACGCCGTTTGGGATTTGGGCAACTGGATTCAAACGCTCGGACAAGACTCTTGATGACATTACGGTCTATGATCTCGGCGAGATTTATATCAAGATGAAAGCCGATATGAAGGCCGAGGAAGCGGCGGGCGAACATGCGTTAGCGGATTCTGCGCAGGATTGGCTTTTGAAACTTGAGGCAGGTGACGCTGAGGCAGTCGAGCTATCGACGCGTTTTAATAAAATTTCACTTGATCATATTCATAGCGTTATGAAGCGCATGAATTTATCGACGGAATATGAGCTAGGCGAGAGCTATTTCGTAGAGCGGGGCAAAGCGTTGGTGGAGAAGTATCTTGCTGAGGGCAAATTTGTAAAGAATGATGACGGTTCGGTAATTTGTCCGCTTGATGAATATGGAATTGATGTGCCGATGTTGATGCTCAAGAGCAACGGCGCGGCGCTATACGCGACGACGGATTTGGGTTGCCTGGATTATCGTCTCCATGAGTGGAAGGCGGATAGGATTGTTTACGCGGTAGGGGCGGAACAGAAATTTTATTTTGAACAATTATTTGCGATGGCGAAGAAGCTTGGTTGGGAGGCAGAGCTGCAGCATGTATGGTTTGGCACGATTGATCAGGTTGGTCCAGATGGCAAGCGTGAGAAAATGTCTTCGAGGAAGGGCGTAGTTCTCCTCGAGGCGATGCTAGATGATGCAGAGAAGCGTGTGCGTGAGAATTTTGCAAGTGAAGAACTTTCTGACGAGGATGTGCGCAAGGTTGCAACAGGCGCGATTAAGTATTCGGACTTTATTGCGGATCGTAAGATGGGGATCTTGTATGATCCAGAGAAGATTTTTGCGTTGACAGGGCAGTCAGGGCCGTTTTGCCAGTATGCTTGCGTGAGAATGCGCAGAATTCTTGAGAAAAATGCGGATTTTGCTGGCGCGGATTTTGGCGATTATGATTTTGCGGCAGAGAAGGCGGTGCTTCTGAAGCTCTTGGATTTTCCGGCGCTCGTCGCAGGTGTAGCGGATAATTTAGAGGCGCACAGAATTGCGGGTTATTGTTTCGAGTTGGCGCAGGAGATGAATCGCTACTATGAGAATGCGCCGATTTCTAGCGCCGAAGATTCGATTAGGGCGGCGCGTTTGTGGTTAGTGGAGAAGGCGGCATTCGTTTTGGGGCGCGGTCTTGATTTATTAGGGGTAGAAATCCCCGAAAAGATGTAATTATATATTGACTTTTTTGGCCTGAAGTGATATAATTATAAGGTATTCCTAATTTTTGATTAGCGCACTTTAATTTGTTGAGAAAACCCATTAACTTTCGGGTTGATTTCGGCAGAGGGGAGCGGAAATCAATCCGAAGGCAGTTCGCTCAGATGTCTTTTGGATTTAAATAAAATCATTGCCGAGAAGGCGAAAGGGGAATTGATATGGGAAAAAAGAAGAAGGTATCAGCAGATGCGCAATACGTACTGAGTTGTCTTGGTGACGATGTTGATTTGTTTATGATCGACAATCTGTTCGCTGGAAAGGGCAGCAATGAGGGTTTCGCGATTCGTGGCGTAGGAGACGAGGAGTATGAAAAGAGACTTTTCGGCTACACTGATCTTCAGTCTCGGATAATTGGGGCTTGTGCGGATGAGTATATCGAGCTTCGTAAGAGAGAAGAGCAGCACGACGAAGATGCGCAGGATTTGGCGGATCTTGGCAGAATAATCACAACATCGGCTTCTTTGGCTGATAGGTATGCAGATTTACTGTCGGAAATCCGGTCAGCGCGTACACGCGCTGGAGTTGATGCAATAATGGAAAAGTACAACATAGGCGAGGAAGAGCTTCCGGCAGCACGTTTGTTTGCTAATATGACACTCGCGGTTAATGAATAATTTTTTCATTGTTTTTCTCAACAAAATATCCCCAGCACCATAAAAGTGCTGGGGTATTTTTTAACTAGTCATTACCATAGGTCGCTGGTTTCGAAATAGCCAGGACTCCTTTTTCTGGTTACGAGATTCTTGAGACATTCGATAATCACGAGGTCTGCCTCTCTGATGTTTATGTCGGAACTGTGTGGCAATACGTCATGACATGCTCTCCAGAATGACTGCTTGTCTTCATCTTCGGCATTTATGAAACCGAGAGCATAAAGCATGAAGGCAGACATTTGGAGGCCGAGTTTTTCGGTTCTCGAGTGGTCGTACCAGCCACAAGAAATTCGTCCGTTGTCGCATTTCAGGGTAATTATATCGTAGCCTGAATCCGTATGTCTTTGGTAGACGGTTTTCCTGTGGAGGAAGAACGCGGCATCATTGTTCGCCTGATCGGTGGCGATGTCTAGCTTTCGCTTTCTCTCGATCAGCTTGTCGCGATCGCAGTTGTGGCTCTTCAGGATTTCGCGGATTGCTTTCATTCCTTGCTGATGAAGATAATCTTCTTCCGCATCTGTGATTGGCAAGACAATCCCGTCGTCAATCGTAAAGGCGTCCTCCCCGTCGCGACTATAGTACTTAATTACGAACGGGTCAACGTCGCAACCTTGGACGATGTCGCTGTAGTACTTCCGGATAATCTCTCCGGGTACAATATTATAGCCGTGCTCTCTTACGAAGGAGAAGCCGGCTTGTTGAAATTGGTAAATTTTTGCTGCCATGCTATCACCTCCCTATGATAATGGCTGTAAAAGGGCAAAAATACCGCCCCTGGGACAGTAATCCTTATAATTATAGCACAGATTGCTAAAAATGTCAATGTTTGCTATAGTTAAAATAACTAAATATAAGGGAAGAATATGGCAGAAAAGAAAACTACAAAGAAAGCCGAAGAGGCTAAAAAAGCCGATGCAAAAACAGATCCAAAAGATTTCGCAAAGGCTAGTCTTGGTAAATTGAAGGGTGGCAGTAGCGATTTCATGAGGTTTATCCGCGAACAGAATGTAGTCGGTCTTGCTGTAGGTTTGATTTTAGGTACGGCAGCGAGCGGGCTCGTGAATTCGTTGATTAATAATGTGATTATGCCACCACTTGGCTTCTTGCTCGGCAGCGCTGACGGTATTCGCGGCCTTACGCTCGATATGGGTACGACTCCGGCTGGCGAACACGCAGTACTAGCTTATGGCGCATTTATAAACGACCTTATTAACTTCTTGGTCTTGGCGCTTGTTGTATATCTCGTAGTTAAAATTTTGAAGCTTGATCTTAAGAAAAAATAATGGCTAACAAAAAAGAAAAATCAATGTTGCTCTGGGTAGACCTCGAAATGACGGGGCTATCGCCAGTGCATGACAGGATTCTTGAAGTAGCGGCGATTATTACGGATTGGGACCTTGAGGAGAAGGCGACCTACACAGGCGTCGTGAAGGTTGCAGACAAAATTATTGCCGAGCGAATGGTAGGCGAGTTCTGGGAGAAAAATAAAGAATCATACGAAGGTTTGGTGGCGCAAAATGCGAGCGGTAAGCCGGCGGCAACGATTGAGCGGGAGTTGTTAGATTTTGTGGCAGAGAACTGCGGCAATGCAGTGGTTTATCTCGCTGGAAACTCAATCCATCAGGACCAGAAGTTTATTGAGCGCGAGTGGCCGGAGTTAAATGCACGTTTGCATTATCGTCAGCTAGACGTTTCGGCGTGGAAAGTTTACTTTGAGAATGCGCTTGGGCAGAAGTTCTTGAAGCCGGAAAATCACCGCGCGTTAGACGATATTCGTGGCAGTATTGAGGAGTTGAAATGGTATCTGAAAAAGCTGTCGTAGAGTATCTCGGGCGATTTGAAGATATTGTCGAGCGAGCCGAGAAGGGTTGGCGAATTTTCTCGCGTGGGGAAAAGATTTTTCTCTGCGTAGAAGAAGGGAAAACGCCGCTTCGCGTCGAGCTGCGCTGCGATCGTAAACTCGGAAAGACTTTGCAGGAGCGCTATGAGAGCGTGATGGAAAGTCGAGCGCTTGGCCGTAATGGCATTGAGATTGTTTGCTCGGGACAGCTGAGCGACGATGAGGTGTATGATCTGATTCGGCACGCATACGAGGTGTCGGCGCCAGAAGCTAGAGAATAAAAATACCCCCTTAAAGAGGGGGTATTTTTTAGTGTTCCTGATTGTATTTTTTGAAGTTTTCCTGAAGGAGTGTGAGGTCCTGAGTGGATAAATCGAGCGTTTGGGCAAACTGTTGGTTTGGCGTTTTGGCTCGAGCTTCAGCCTCGATGGCGAGAAGCATTGTGATTTGATAGTAGGCTTTCGAAGCGTAAACATTGTCGATAGTGCCGGTCAGGACGGCGTCTTCGAATGAGGATGCCAGGTCGGAATTATTCGACTCTTCTTCGCTTTGGACGACCTTGGAGATTTTGTCGGTATTGATGCCGATATTGCCAGAAAGGCTGCTGACGGCGATACTGGTGCTCTTGAGTGAAGAAACTAGAGAAAGGGCATAAGCACGAAGGTCGGAATCTTTGATTTTTTCGATATAGTCTGAGAGCGGAGCATTCTCTTCGGCGAGATTAGTGATGCGAAGATAGGCGCGTTCGTAGGTCTGCTTAACCTTGTCGTTGCTGCCGCTAATGATGCTGCCGACAATAATCATAGTAATCAGAGCGATAACGCCAGCGGCGATAAGCTTGATTAACATTGGTGTAAAAATTGGGCCAGATTTGACTTTGCCTTTGACGGCAATCTGATCTAAGTAGGCTTTATTATCCATAAAGACATTATAACATAAGCGAAATATTTAAACCCTACTTTCGTACGAGGTTATCTCGGAAGAACTGTAATGTGTTTACAGAGATGGTATAATGGAAATATGGAGGATGCCAAAGAGGAAATTCGAGCACGGTTGGCGGTAGAAGATGTGATTGGGCAATACATCGAGCTGAAGCGTGCCGGTAGGAATTTCAAGGGGCACTCACCTTGGGGGACAGATAGGACACCGAGTTTCATGGTTTCGCCAGAGAAGGGGATTTGGCATGATTTTTCGAGTAATAAAGGTGGCGACATTTTCACTTTTGTGATGGAGATGGAGGGGATTACATTTCGGGAGGCGCTAGAGAAGTTGGCGGCTCAGGCTGGAGTGGAGTTGAAGCGCTATTCTGGCGACGATAAGAAGATGGCGCAGCATAAGCAACGGTTATACGAAGCTTTGGAGCTGGCGACAAAATATTTTCAGTTTTGTTTGACGAAAAATAAAGCGGTGATGAAATATGTGTTTTATCAGCGGAATCTGAATAAGACGACGGTTGAACAGTTCCGAATCGGCTATGCGCCGAAGTCGGGTCGAGCGCTGGTGGATTTTTTAACGAAGCGCGGGTTTAGTAAAAAAGAAATTGAGGATGCGGGGCTCGTAAATCGCTTTGGTGGTGATTTATTTAAAGGGCGAATGACGGTGCCGCTGATGGACGTATCTGGGCGCGTGATTGGTTTTACGGCGCGCATTATCGAGAAGGATGAGAATTCGCCGAAGTACTTAAATACACCGGAGACTTTGCTCTATAACAAAGGGCGACATATTTTTGGCTTGAGTCAGGCGAAGGATGCGATTAGACGCTCGGAATTTGTTGTGGTGGTAGAAGGGAATATGGACGTGATCTCTTCGCATCAAGCAGGAGTTGCGGAGGCGGTGGCGACGGCAGGGACGGCGATGACGGAGATGCATTTGAAGAGTTTTGCGCGAATGACGAATGATATTCGCCTTGCTTATGATGGCGATGAGGCAGGCGTGAAGGCGGCGGAGCGGGCGATTTCGATGGCGAACAAGTTTGGGATATTCCTTTCGGTGATTGATGATTACCATGGTTGTAAAGATGCGGATGAGCTAATTCAGAAAGACCCGAAACTATGGCAAGAGGCGGTGCGAAGCTATCGTCCGGCTTTGGAGTGGTTACTCGAGAAATATGAGGGCAAATATAATTTGCGCACGGAGAAAGGTTTTTCTGAGTATGCATCCGAGGCAAAGCGTTTGATTGAGGATATCGAAGATGCAGTGCTACGTGAGAAATATGAGAAGTTGGTCAGCGAGCGATTGGGGATTTCGCTGGAAGCCTTTCGCGCGAAGAAGGTTGCGGCGCCGAAGAAGAAGCTGAAAAAGAATGTCGCAGTGCAGGGTGACAAGGCGAAAATTTCGCGAGCAGAAAAAAATCTGGCGGCGCTTCTGAAGTTTGGCGATGTCAAAATAGAAGGATTCGAACCGCTAAGCATAGACGAAGCAGAGTTGTCGCTAATCTATGATGAGCTTTATGCAAAAATGTCAGTAAATGATCGCGAGGGCGAAGCGAATAACTTGCTTAAAAAGGTTGATTCGGAACGGCTCGAGGCGGAGCGGACGGAACTTGCGGAGGCGATTCGAGTGGCGGAAGATGCGGGCGATGACGATAGGGTCGACGAATTAATGCGACAGATGCAGACTCTCGATAAGAAAAAGATAAAAAATAGCTAAAAACTGTTGTTTTTCTTGATTTTGTAGTAAAATATGCTGTGAATGCGCTGGAATGCGGTAAGTTTTTGTATATAGCCGCACCAGGAAGAAGCAATAATTGTTTAAAACAAACAGGTCAAAATACACTAAACTAACAAATCTAAGGGGTATATGGACGAAGAAGAAAGAGATTTGCGGCTCGATAACGATTATAACGATGAGCCTAGTTTTGATGAGATGGATGAAGAATCCGAAGAGGATTTGAACATCGATCTAGAGTCGGCCAGCTATGACGAAGTATCGGACGATTCAGTAAAATTGTATCTGCGCGAAATTGGTAAAATTCCGCTTCTTTCTGCAGAGGAAGAGTATGAGTTGGCGCAGAAAATTATTAACGGTACACCAAAAGAGCAGAAGCGTGCAAAGGATAAAATGGCCGAGTCGAACATGCGTCTCGTGGTTTCGATTGCGAAGCGCTATTCAGGACGCGGTCTGGATTTCTTGGATTTGATTCAGGAAGGCAATACTGGTTTGCTTCGTGCGGTCGAGAAATTCGACCCAGACAAGGGTTTTAAGTTTTCGACTTATGCGACTTGGTGGATTCGCCAAGCGATTACGCGTGCGATTGCTGACCAGGCGCGTACGATTCGTATTCCAGTTCACATGGTTGAGACGATTAATAAAGTTTTGCGTACACAGCGTCGTTTGACGCAGGAGCTTAACCGCGAACCGACCACGGATGAAATCGCAAAGGCAATGGGGATGGAGCCGGAGAAGATTGAGTATGTTATGAAGATTAAGCAAGATATTGCTTCGCTTGACGCTTCGGTTGGTCGTGATGGTGACGATGATGACTCGTCGCTTGGTGATTTCATCGAGGATGAGGACCGTGTTTCGCCAGAAGATTCGGCAGCGACACAGCTCCTCAAAGAGCAGATTGCTTCGATTCTATCGACTTTGTCTGATCGTGAGCAGAAGATTATTAAGATGCGTTTCGGGATCGGCGGCGGCAAGAGTCATACGCTTGAAGAGGTTGGGGCGGAATTTTCGGTTACGCGCGAGCGTATTCGTCAGATTGAGGCAAAGGCCCTGACGAAGCTTCGCAAAAATAAAGACACGAAGAAGCTGCACGAATATCTAAAATAGAGAATTAGGGCGAAAGCCCTAATTTTTGTTGTTTTTTTGAATAAACATAAGTATAATAGTGTTATGGAACAAAGTGGGCAGGTAGGTGCTGCGACGCCGAATTTTAATCCGTCACCAGCGCCAAGTGTAAGTTCGAATAATAACGCAGCTAACACTGCGAATATTCGCATAGAGAATCTTCTTGAGGAATGTGTGCGCACAAAAGCGAGCGACCTTCATATTCAGGTTGGCTTGCCGCCAATTTTGAGAATTGATGGCGCATTGCAGCCGGTTTCTGGTTATAATGCACTCGATGAAGCGACGGTAGAAAAGCTAGTTTTTGCGACGCTCGAAGAGGATCAGAAGCAGATTTTATTGAAAGATAAAGAGTTTGACTACTCGTTTTCCTTTGGTGATTTGGGACGTTTTCGCGTCAATGCCTTCCATGAGAAGGGTAATTTGGCGGCGGCATTTCGTTTGATCCCGAATACGATTCAGACGATCAATGAACTCGGCATGCCACCGGTAGTTACAAGCTTTGCGGATTTTCCGCGTGGCTTAGTGCTCGTAACTGGCCCAACCGGTTCTGGCAAGTCGACCACTTTGGCGGCACTTGTCGATAAGATTAATTCTGAAAAATCCTCCCACATTATCACGATTGAAGACCCGATTGAGTTTACACACAAGTCGAAGCGCTCGGTTGTGGTTCAGCGTGAAGTTCACTATGATACCTATTCTTTCTCGGCGGCGCTTCGTAGCGCACTTCGTGAAGATCCGGATGTTGTGCTTATTGGTGAGATGCGCGATCTTGAGACGATTAGTGCAGCGATTACGATTGCCGAGACTGGTCACTTGGTCTTTGCGACGCTACATACTAACTCGGCGTCGCAGAGTATTGACCGTATGATTGATGTATTCCCTCCGCATCAGCAGCCACAAGTACGTTCGCAGCTAGCTAATATTCTACAGGCGATTTGTGCGCAGCGACTTGTGCCAGCAATTGGTGGCGGTCGTGTTGTTGCGGCGGAGATTTTAGTCGCTAATCCTGCAGTTCGTTCAGTTATTCGAGAAGGTAAAACGCACCAGCTAGATACGATTATTCAGACAGGTGCGGATCAGGGTATGCAGACGATGGATCGCACACTCGTGAAACTTGTCCAGACGGGCGTGATAACGCACGATGCGGCGCGCGAGTATGCAGTTGACTTAGCAGAGTTTGAAAGGCTATCTCGCGGATGAAACGATTTGTCTACAAAGCCAAAGAGCAGGGCACTGGCAAGGTAATTAAGGGTACCATTCAGGCCGAGACCGAGCGTATTGCCGGTAAGCTTTTGGTGGACCGTGGCTATGTGCCGGAGAGTCTTCGTGAAGAGGGAAAAGGTTTTGGAGACAAGTTAAATAAGATTCGTAGCCGCGATCGCATTACCTTTACGCGTCAGTTTGCGACTTTGGTAGGTGCGGGTTTGCCAATTGCGCAATCTTTGCGCACAGTTTCGGAACAGACCGCGAGCAAGCAGATGAAGGCGGTGGTCGAGGAAATTCTTGCCGATGTTGAGGCGGGTCGTAGTCTTGGCGATGCATTTGGTAAACATCCGGACGTATTTAGTAATGTCTATCTGTCTTTGATTCGGGCTGGTGAGGTTTCTGGTACGCTTGATGAAAGCTTGAAGCGTATTGCAACTCAGGAGGAGAAGGACGAGAAGATGATGAGTAGTATCCGCAACGCGATGGTAATGCCGATTATTACACTCGTTGTGATTTTCGTAGTCTTTCTCTATATGATGCTTGAAGTTGTGCCGCATGTTGAGGGTCTTTACGCGGATTTGGGCCAGGAACTGCCAACTTTAACGGTGATTTTCGTAGGGATTAAGAACTTTATTCTCGGCTTTTGGTGGCTAGCGATAATGATTGTCGCAGGTTTGGTAGTTGGTTTTAATCAGTATCGTAAGACTGAACCTGGCACAAGGGCAATGGCAAAATTTAAGCTAAATGTCCCGATGTTTAATGGGCTGTTTAGGATGCTCTATATGGCTCGCTTTACAAGAATTTCGCAGATTTTGCTATCAACTGGCGTAGCAGTACTCGATACGATGCAGATTGCAGGCGAAGCGACGAATAATGTGGTCGTGATTGATGAAGTAAAAGAAGCAATGGAAAAGGTTCAGGGTGGTAAGCCAATGTCGGAGGCATTGAAAGACCATCAATATATTTTGCCACTCGTTCACCAGATGGCGGCGATTGGTGAGCAATCAGGTAAGATGGATGATATGCTCGGCAAGGCGGCGCAAGTGTTTGAGGATGATCTTGATAATAAGGTTGAGCAGATTTCTTCGGCGATTGAGCCAGTAATGATGATCCTTCTTGCGATTATGGCTGGTGGCTTGGTCGGCGGTATCTTGTTCCCGATCTACGCACTTGTAAATACGATTGCCTAAAGACTTGACAAAATGTTTATGCTTAGATATATTTTTGGTAAGTCCAATTTTGCGACTCGTCATTTCATAGTGGGGGCAAAATAGAGTGTGGTTGAAATAGCGGCCGCAAAAATAAAAAAATAAAGGAGAAAAAATGACAAAAAATAAAAAAGGTTTCACGATCATCGAGGTGGTCTTGGTGCTTGCAATCGCAGGTCTTATCTTCTTGATGGTCTTTATCGCATTGCCAGCGCTCCAGCGTTCGCAACGTAATACGCAGCGCGAGGATGATTTGTCCCGCTTTATTACGGCAGTAAATGATTATCAGTCGAATAATAATGGTAAGACGCCATTTCAGACGGACGGTAAGCTAGTCAAGTTTACCCAGAAATACATTGAATCTTCTTGTCAAGAAAAGAAGGGGGAAGACGGTAATGGGACTGGCGCATTCACGGAATGCGGCGCACAGTTTACTGATCCGGATGGTACAACGTATGAGTGGTCGGTTGCCACTGCTGATTCTAGCGATACTGGCGCAAGTGAGAAAGTTGAGGGGGGTGATGTTGATCACAAATTATATGTATACAACAATGCAAGGTGCGGCGACGATGAGGGAACGATTAAATACGATTCTGGTGTTCGTAACTTCGCACTTCTTTACAAGCTTGAAGGCGGCGCAGTTTCCTGCAACGATAACCAATAAAATCGCTTAGTAAAAGAGCCTCGGAAGAGGCTCTTTTTGTTTATGGTAAAATAGAGACATGAATACAGAAGTGGCGGTAGCAATAGTATTAGCGGTAATGGGCGCAGGGCTTGGGTCCTTTGCATGTTGCCAGGCGTGGCGAATTCGCAAGCAAGATAAGTCGCCGCGTTCGCATTGCATGAATTGTAAATATCAGCTGCAGTGGTTTGATAATATTCCGATTATAAGCTGGCTAATTTTGCGGGGGAAGTGCCGAAAGTGCAAGAAGAAAATTGGTTTTATGGAACTTTTTGCCGAGCTAGCTTTGTCGGCTGCGTTTGTGGTTAGCTATCTATTTTGGCCATGGCGAGGAAAGCTATTAGCCGGTGATGGTTTTGAAATTGCGAAATTCATCGTATTTCTCGTCGAGCTAGTAATATTTATGGTCTTATTCGTCTATGATGCAAAGTGGAAAGAGATGCCGACGAAAATATTAATTGCAGCCGTTTTAGTCGGATTGGTTTGGACGAATATCGAGTTTACAAGAGCGATTTTGCTCGACGGCTTTAGTTGGAAAATATTTGCTGAGCTTGCGGGAGCGCTAATAATTCTGCCAGGCTTTTATTATTTCATGTATCGCGCGAGCAAGGAAAAGTGGGTGGGGAGTGGCGATTCGATTCTTTGTCTTCCGCTTGCGATGATGCTAGGGAAGTTTTGGCTAGCGATGTTTTGCCTATTTGGCTCAAATATGATCGGCTCGGTAATTATGATGCCGCTTGTTGCGGCGAAGAAAGAGAAGCACGCGATGATTCCGTTTGGTCCGTTCTTGATTATCGGCTTTTTAGTGGTGTTCTTCTTCCAGCACGCAATAATTAATTTTGTCACGATTTGATATGTATATTTCCGATTTGATTAATGACTATCTGGAGGCGCTCGAGATTGAGGGCGGGCGAAGCCGTTTTACTTCGCGCAATTACGAGCTGTGTTTGCAGCGAATTTTGGAATTTAGCTATGAATACTATCCCGATAAGGAACTGAAGCCGGCAGACATCACGGAGGAGTGGCTGAGAAAGTATCGTTTGTGGCTGAATCGTTACGAGATTGCAAATTCGCATGGCAAGACTTTGTCGGTGACGACGCAAGCTTATCATCTGATTGCGTTACGTGGATTTTTGAAGTATCTCGCGAAACGCAAGATAAAGAGTCTTGATCCAGTTTTGGTAGAATTGCCGCGCACGCATCGGCCGCAAGTGACATTTTTGCACGTTGACGAGATTGAGCGAATTTTTGCTGAAATTCCTTCTGATACAGAAACAGGTTTACGCGATAGGGCAATTATGGAGCTGCTGTTTTCATCGGGTTTGCGTGTGTCGGAACTGATTAATTTGAATCGCGATAACGTGAATTTGAAACGTAAGGAGTTTATGGTTCGTGGTAAAGGTCAGAAGGACAGGCCGGTATTCATTTCGGATTCGGCAGCGGAGGCGATTGAAGATTATTTGGCGGAGCGTCATGATTCTTTGCCTGCGCTGTTCTTGAATAATTCACGCAATACGCCTTTGCAGGGCACTTCCGGTGATTATCGTAGATTAACTCCACGCAGTATTCAGCGAATTATCGAGAAATATGTGCGAGCGGCGGGGATTACGAAACATGTGACGCCGCATACTTTTCGACATTCTTTTGCGACTGATTTATTGATGAACGGGGCAGATTTGCGCTCAGTGCAATCTTTGCTAGGGCATTCAAATATTTCGACGACGCAGATTTATACACATGTGACGGACCCGCAATTGCGAGATATTCATAAAAAATTCCATTCCACGGTGTAATTTCGCAGTATTTTTGTGATATACTCACGAAAAGGAGTTTTTTAATGGCAGAGAAAAAAGATACCAAGAAAAAAATCGGTAAAGCTACAGAAAAAGTAGCAAAGGAAACTTCGCGCGAAGTGAATGCGTGGAATGTTGGCTTTAATAAGGCAAATAATCCTGACGGTTTGGTTCAGCGTACTTTGATTATCTTTAAGCCTGATGCCGTTCAGCGCGGTATTGTTGGCGAAATTCTTCAGCGCTTTGAACGTGTTGGTCTCAAGATTGTCGCAACTAAGATGGTAAATCCAGATAAGGACCACTACTATCATCATTATGAGAGCATTTCGAAGATGGTTTCCCGTCGTGGCCAGAAAGCCTTTGACCTCGTAGTTAACTTTATGACTTCTGGTCCGGTAATTGCAATGGTTCTCGAGGGTGTTGAAGCAATCCCGGTTGTTCGCAAAATTGTTGGTTCGACTGAGCCAATGGCGGCTGATATGGGTACGATTCGCGGCGACTTTGCCCACGTATCATTTGGTTATGCCGATGCGCGTGACGAGGGTGTTGCGAATTTGATTCATGCTTCTGGTAATGCCGTTGAGGCAGAGCAAGAAGTTTCTTATTGGTTTAAGCCAGAAGAAATTCAGATTTATAAGACTCTTTCTGAGCGCTTTACGCGCTAGGATGGCTTCGCCCTCAAACTTCTTCTCGTGAGAAGAAGTTTGGAAAGAAGAGCTAATTATGAAAAATGAGTCACGCGCATGTCGCGACTCATTTTTTTGATTATGATATCAATGGTATAATATAGGGGTGTGGCCCAGTAGCTCAATGGATAGAGCGGCTCCGTCCTAAGGAGAAGGTTGTGCGTTCGACTCGCGCCTGGGCTACCAGAGAACTGACCTTTTTCTTAGAAAGAAAAAGTCTGGCAAAAAGAACTAATTGTGAAAAATGAGTCACGCACATGTCGCGACTCATTTTTGATTATAAAATTAGGGCTGCTTGACGAATGGGTTTATTTAAGATAAAATAAACATAACAATTTTGCAAAATAAATAAGGTCAAAAAATGAAGCGTTTCAAGAATCTTTCGCTGAAGAAAAAGCGAGCTCTCGCCGGTATTGGCGTATCTGTATTATGTCTAGTTGTCGTAGGCACGATTGCTTACAATCAAGATAGCATGTATTTCAACAATCTCTTCGGATTAGGGGATGACTACGAGGAATTTGTAGAGGTCTTTGATTCTCCAGATGATTGGCAGCCATGTCAAGAAACACCAAAGACCGCGATTGCAAGAAACAAGAACTCTACTCCACGCTATGTCCGTATGAAGATTAACGAATACTGGCGTGAAAAGAATTCTCAAACCCCTGCAAGCGATCATGAAACGTCTGACCTTCCTTTGACCTGGGATGATTCTGGCACAACGAAGAATTACGCTGTCATTAATACCCAAAATGACGATAAATGGGAACTAAAGCGTGATGGTTGGTATTACTACAAGACTGCACTCGGCCAAGATGAAGAAACGCTTTCACTCCTCAAATCTGTAACCTTTAACTGCGAAGTAAATACTGCTGGTGAAATCCGCTATAGCGTAGATGGCAAAGCTGGCGAATCCGTCCCAACCGAATACTCTGATGCAACCTATCATCTCTATATCACTTTCCAGATGAGTGATGAACCACTCGAGCCTACACGCTTGCGTCTTTACGATGAGGTCGCAAGACAAACTCGGGGTTCAGACGCGGGTATTGATTTTAACGCGAGTGCCGTAACGAAGGATTTGGATATTGGTCGTTATTTCGCCACAAATGAGGAAGGTGTCTTTACTTATTCTGGTCAGGCTTCCGGCGATAAGGCAGTGCATTATTATCGTGGCTATGTGACGAATAATATCGTAAAATTCCATAACATTTGTTGGCGTATTGTGCGTACGACTGGTACGGGTGGTACAAAAGTGATGTATAGTGGTGCTGTAAAAGCGGATGGGACTTGTCCGGTAAAGAGTTCGGCGGTTACTTATACCTCTATGAACTATTCAAGCGGAACTCAATATGGACTAATGTCGCCACAAGCTGGTCTTGTAGGGGTTGGTTATATGTTTAATTCCGATTATCACTTTGACGGTTACGACAAGAATGGCAATTACATTCCAAAGACGAGCCCAACTCAGGATTATACGAATAATGCGGCGCTCGTAGAAATGATGACGTCGACGGTCAAAGTAAGTAGAAGCGCGACTTATGAAAATGGCGTCTACAAACTTGCGGGTGATTCATCGGATTTTCCAAGCAATAATTACTATGATGCCGGTACGCCACGTTATTACTACACCTGCTTTAGCGATGATATAAATGCTACTTGTTCAAGAGCGGGCTATATCGTGTCGTCCGAAGTTAAGAATGGCTATGGTTGGCTATTTTACTGGCCGCTTACGAATGGCTTGCTTGGTGAACAGGCAAAGCAAGATTTTCTTTCAAACGATCGCGATTCGCAGCTTAAGACTTATCTTGATAACTGGTACGCGAATAATTTGACGACTGAGACGGATAAATTTGAAGATACAAAGTGGTGTAACGATAGAAAGATTGTTGATGGTCCGTACGCATTTATAGACGATAAAAACTATGGTCCGACTGCTACGACTTTTGCGGGCTACAATCGAATTATGAATGGAACACCAGCAGTTGATTGTGAGCGCGCAGATGATCAGTTTACGGTCAGTAGCAACAATGGCAACGGTAAGTTGACTTATCCAATGTTGATCGCGACGGCGGATGAATTGATGCTGACTGGATATAAATGGGTAGAGGGGAATGCTGATTGGCGCATGACGAGTATATATGGCTCGCAGATCTTCTCGATGACACCAGCGATATCGAAATCATATAGTGGTCGTTTGCCAGATAGTGGTTTCATATTCTCACAGCGCGGCGATTACGATACGGGTAACCTTATTTACGAAAGCAACATGAACGGCTATGGCATTCGTCCAATGGTTTCGTTTAAATATGATACTTATGTCGAGGGTGGTAGCGGTACGGCAGCGGACCCGTATACGCTCGAGTGGTAGTCGAGCGGTGCTCATGCTAAAATATAGATATGGAATTTGAAGGACAACGCGAGAGCGAAGAGGTAATTTACGTTTTTAGGCGACATTCTCTTGCGGCGATAAGGGGATTTTTGTGGCTAATTCTTCTAGTTGGATTAGGTCTGCTACCGATGATTATATGGCGCGACAATGGTCAGATGTTCTTCGTATGGCTAATTTGTGTGGGCGTAGGCATTCTTGGAGCTGCCTATAGCTGGATGCTGTGGTATTTTAGCTTTTATATCGTAACGAATGAACGCTTGCGCCAGACGCGACAGAAAGGCTTATTTAAGAAGAGTGTGGTCGATCTAGAGCTGTCTAATATTCAGAATATGAGTTATGGCGTAAATGGGATGTTTGCAACGATATTTGATTATGGCTCGATTCTAATTCAGACGGAGGCAGGTGATCTCGTAATCAGCATGGTGAGCCATCCTGAAACAGTGTATAATGAATTGGAGAATACTTGGCATGATAAAAGGTAAAAAGAAAAAAACTAAGGCAATAACCCAGCAGAACCTCGAGGAGAGTCGCGAGGAGATATTAGCAAAGGGTAAGAAATTTCGCTATCCATTTCAGTATACAAAGCATCGTCTAGTAATTATTACGATTTTGATTTCTATTGTCGCATTGAGCTCCTTCAGTGTTATTGGCTGGATTCAGCTTTATAAAGTACAGAACACGAGCGAGGTAACTTATCGTTTTACGAAAGTATTAGGTTTGCCAGTTGCGAAAATTGACGGCATTAATGTGCGCTATAGTGACTACTTAATGCTTTATCGTAGCAGTATTAAATCAATTGAACGCCAGCAGGGCACTTTGGATAATTCTGAGGACTCGAATCGTTTGCGTGATTATTATAAACGACAGGCACTTTCGAGCGCAGAAGAATATAGCTATGCAATGGCTAAGCTCGACGAGATGGGGAAGAGTGTTTCTGATGAAGAAATTGATGAAGTAATAAACGAGCATAAGACAATTGACGGCGAAGTGCGTAGCGATTCTGCATTCAGCGGAATTGTGCGCGATAACTTCGGCTTAAGTATTGGCGATTATCGCCATATGATTAAGCTGTCGCTCGCGAAAAGGGACTATTCTATGGAGATCGATAGTCGCGCTAAGGGGTTGATTGACGAGATTTCAAAAGCTATTGCGAGCGAGAAAGATCTCGCAAAGATTGCGGAGCAGTTTAAAAATAATGATATTTTTGATTTTGAATCATTGTCAGAGACGGTGGAAGCGACGAACTTGGATTCTGGCCGTGCTGCGAAAGCGATGTCATTGAAAGAGGTTGGCGATGTTTCCGAGGCGTTCTTGTCGAAGAACGGCGATGGATATTATTTTGTTAAATTGACAGCGCGTGAAGGCACGAAGGTTAAGTACGATTCGATTTGGGTGCGTTTTACGGAATTCGACAAGAAGATTAGCGAGATTCGCAATGACAACAAGATTGACGAGTATATCGAAGTTGAGGCTGGCGACGAGTCAAAAGAAGAAGAGCCTACCGAAAAGGAAGATATCAAAGATTAGTGGTGGCTGCGCATAGAAAAATCGTTTGGCACTCTGCGGAAAGTGTATAGTGCGATCGAGGCGGCGATGCTAAGGTTGAGGCTGTCGACGAAGTCGGTTTCTGGAATATAGACTGGCGTAGCGCCGGTCTTTTTGCAGAAATCTTTTGGAAGACCCGTTGCTTCATTGCCGAAGATGAGATCTGGAGGTGGTCCGCCTAAATTATATGAGCGTTCGATTTTGTCTAAGGGGATAGCGTCTTCGTCGAGTACGAAAGCAAGACTGCCAGGCGCTAGGTCTACTTCGCTAATATCGTCGACGGTCTTTACTAATAAATGGAAGAAAGCGCCCATTGAGGCTCTGATAACTTTTGGATCATAAGGATCGACGCCAGGGTTAACGATAACGATTTCGCCATATCCAAAAGCGGCGGCGCTACGCATGATTGTGCCTAGATTGCCGGCATCAGATGGGTTAACTAAGACGACTTTAAAGAATTGATGATAATAGTATTCGTCATCATTATAAATGTCGTCACCAGGCATGTCGCAGCGCCATTTGTCGAATTCTGCAATAAGAAGACAGTTGTCTTTGGCCCCGAGGATATTGAAAGCCTTGGTGGATTCGATGATCTTGATATTGCGCTGTTTGATGTCGGCAATGATTCTATCTAAATCGTCTCCGTGTTTTTCGGTGGGACGGAGAAAAACGCGCGTAATACAATCGGGGTTGGCTTTCAGTAGCTCCGCAACTATGGTTGCGCCCATAGCGTAGCTTACTTCATCATCGCGTCTGTATCTCTGTAATTTCATAATCTCATTATAGCAGACGTGTTATAATTAGGGCATTGCGGGTATCGTATAGCGGCTATTATGTTTGCTTCCCAAGCAAGAGATGAGGGTCCGACTCCCTCTACCCGCACCAGTTTAATGAGCTGCCTGGCAGCTATTTTTTTATTTGTGCCTAATTACTGGGTATGCCAAACATATAAAACAAAAAAAATAGCGCCTTGCGGCGTATTTTATTGTAATGGCGGGCCCGACGCGACTCGAACGCGCGACCTCCTCCGTGACAGGGAG
>CAMKFS010000006.1 GCA_946411935.1 uncultured Candidatus Saccharibacteria bacterium
CGCGCACGCTTACGACGAATTGGATCAAGTTCTTTCTTACGGAGACGAAGCGTCTTTGGCGTCACCTCAAGGAGTTCATCTTCCATCAAGAAATCTAAACACTGTTCAAGACTAAGCTGCGTATGCGGCGTAAGCTGAATTGCACCATCCGATGCATGCGTGCGCATATTCGTAAGTTGCTTTTCGCGACAGACATTAATATCGAGCTCATCCTTCTTGGAAAGACCGACAATCATACCCTGATAGATATCAACCTGTGGTGGAATATAAAGAATACCGCGAGCTTGTGCTGCATCGAGCGCATAAGCCGTACTTTGACCAGCTTCAGAAGCCACGAGCGCACCATTTCTCTCCTGGCGATAGTGCGAAGTAACTGGCTGATAACCTTTTGGTAAAGTATTCATAATTGCCGTACCCTTCGTACCGGTAAGGAGATTGTTGCGGAGACCAATCAGAGCAGCCGTCGTAATCGTATAAATAAAACGAGTACTGCCAGAAGTCGTCATCTCCTGAGAAACTAACTCTGCCTTGCGTACGCCAAGCTCCTGAGAAACTGCGCCGACATATTCTGGAGCAACCTCAATCGTAAGCTCCTCAACCGGTTCCATTTCAACTCCATCCTGCATCTTATAGACGACCTCTGGGCGGCCAACTTCAAGCTCATACCCCTCACGACGCATCGTCTCGATTAAAACCGAAAGATGTAACTCGCCACGGCCAGACACCTTATAGCCAAGACCTTGCGGCTCTAGACGAAGCGCAATATTTGTCTCAAGTTCTTTCTGGAGACGATCGCCAATCTGGCGTGAAGTCGTAAATTCGCCTTCACGACCCTTAAGTGGTGAAGTATTTGGACCAATGTAGATCGAAAGCGTTGGCGCCTCTAGCTCAATCGTCGGAAGAGCCTCAGGGTTATCTCCCGTCGCAATCGTATCGCCAATCGAGGCTGCGCCAAGCCCAGCGAGCGCTACAATGTCGCCAGCAATTGCCTCATTCGTCTCTTCGCGACCAAGACCACGATAGGTAAATAGACTGTCAATCTTACCGCGCACGGTTTCGCCGTTCGTCTTCATAACCGTGACTCCCTCATTCTTCTTGAGCTTACCGCGGAAAATCTTGCCAATTGCATATTTACCAAGATAGCTATCAGCCGCAAGTGCTGCCACGAGTAGCTGCGCACCCTTTGAATCGTCGACATCAACCTGAGGCTCCGGAATTTCGTTAATAATAGCATCAAAAATCACATGGAGATCATTATCGAGCTCAGGTGTCTTGCCGGCCTTACCATCACGTGCAATCGCGTAGTAGGTCGGATATTTGAGCTGAGCCTCATTCGTAGCAAGTTCAAGGAATAAATCGGCAATTTCATCCTCAACTTCACCAAGACGTGCAGCCGGTTTATCAATCTTATTAATGACGACAATAGGAGTAAGATTCAACTCAAGCGCCTTCTGAAGCACAAATTTCGTCTGCGGCATTGGGCCTTCCTGAGCATCAACAATAAGAAGTACACCGTCAGCCATATTGAGCGTGCGCTCGACCTCACCAGAAAAGTCAGCGTGTCCAGGCGTATCAATAATATTAATCTTGTAGCCATCATAAAAAACCGCGGTCTGCTTCGCCGTAATCGTGATACCGCGCTCATGCTCCTGATCGCCAGAGTCCATAATCAAAGTCTGGCCCATTTCTGCCTGGTTTTCACGGAAGGTATTGCTCTGCTTTAGCAAAGCATCAACCAAGGTAGTCTTTCCATGGTCAACGTGCGCGATTATCGCAACATTTCGAATTTTACTCTTATCGTTCATATATGCCCTTTTACCCCCGTCGGGGTAATTATTTTTACCGGTGTTCCGTTTTCTGGGGGAGACAGAATCGTCGAGATTGGTGTTTTCTTCATGAAAAGCGCGCCTTACCTGGCGAGCGAATCATGAAAAAACGCCAATATCGGCGATTTTCTGTCCCCTCAGAATGGTGGGCGGTATAGGATTCGAACCTATGACCTCTTCTACGTCAAAGAAACGCTCTAGCCAACTGAGCTAACCGCCCATAGACTTTTATATCTTATCATATACCGCGAAAATTGACAAGCATTTTTGGCCGTAAACAACTTGCTTTTTCGAAATCAAAGCGTTATAATAACCTAGTACTTAATAGTATGGGTCCGTAGCTCAGCTGGTTAGAGCACCTGCCTTTTAAGCAGGGTGTCGTGAGTTCAAGTCTCACCGGACTCACCATTTTTTTGCCCAAAATATGCTAATATATTATTAACCACCCCTGTTATTTCAGGCGGAGGAATATGTTCTTTAAGGAGGTATATGATATGGGTATCAAGATGAGCACCAATTCAATCAGAGTCAACTGGGCCGAAGTCACAATGAGCGCACCGAAATCCTGTTTCCGTTCTGTTCCGTCTAGAGATATCGATGGATGCGCCGATGCACGAGCCTGGCTAATCGAGCATGGCAACCGAGATGGCGTCTATGTTCCAGTCACAGTAATGCCCGCTTATTCGAGCCTTAGCAAAGATAAGCATGGTTTTCACTTTGTAAGCTATTTAGCAGACTTTACCTATGATAAGAATCTTATCAAAGAGGCTAGCGCGAAGGACGTCTGGGCGAATCTTTTTATCGAAATCGTCAAAGATTTGATGTATTTGTTCGGCGAGAGCACGGCCACGATTTATTTCCATGACCCTATCAAAACTAGCGCAGTCTTTCTCGCAATGGAGGAAGAAATATGAACGCAAGCATCAACCTCAAGTAAAAGCCCCGCCGGAAGCGGGGCTTTTCACAACTCTATTTTTTCGAAGATTTTTTTATTGTTACTTTAATCGGAATCGCTTCTTCTTCATCGTAATCCGCATCATCATCTTCCGGCTCCTCATCGGCCTCTTCGAGCTTTTCAGCTATTTCTTCAATCTCATCGGCTTCTTCCGTCTCTTCTTCGACTTCAGCCCCCTTCGACTCCTCTTCGCCTTCAGACTCTTCGTCTTCATCATTAGCCATCGCCTCTTCTTCGGCCTTCTCTATCTTCTCAATTGCGGCCTTTCGAGCCTTTTTGTCGGCCCTCTTCATCTTATCGGCGTTATTCTTCTTGTGTTTGCGACGGCGTCTCGCAAGAATGATAATCAAAATAATGAGAACGAGTACACCGCCCGCGATTGCCAATGACCACCAAGGCAAGTTAATTGCCGTGCGGGACAGCAAAGATTCAATCATACGGCCTTCGCTATTCACAAATGTCACCCTCTGCTCAATCGAAAAGACGCCAAAGCCAAGATTATCCGTCGCAGAAAAATCTACCTGTCCGCCAGGATATACCTCCCGCTTCTCTTCTTTTATAATTCTCCAATCATCGCCGCCAAAGAAATTCTTAACTTTCACCTGATAAGTAGAAGTAAAGCCAGCTGTACCGGTGTTTTTAACACTCACGCGACCATTTAGCTGCTCGTCAATACGGACCGGATCGATCCAGGCATCAATCACTTCGCTCGCATATTTCAAATCATCACCGACAACATCAATTTTAACCGTTACGGTTTCCTTGTGACCGTTGGCATCATCAAGCACAACATCGGCATACTGTGAACCAGCTTTTATGTCCGCTGGGACAAATGCACGCACGCCGAGACTGCGCGTCTGACCAGCCGCTATACCAAAGTGCGTTACGCCACCAACAAATGCAAGCCACTCACTAAGTTTTTGGTTTTCTTCAGGAATGCTTTCATTTTTCTGGACCGAAGCATCAAGCACAACATCATTTTGCGTATTATTTTTGATCTCTATCTGTTTCGTATAGCTTCGATCAAGCTCCGAAACACGACCGAAGTCAATACTATTTGATTCAACCGAAAAATACTCCGCAATTTCTTGAATATTCTCCGTATCAAGCGTCGCATTATTAGTTAAAGCCGGGTTCGCATCAGTAGCAGTTGCGAATGGAATAAATGCATTACAAACCACCACGCCAGCTAATGCGACAGCACCAACCTTGGTCCATATTTTTTTCATCACACCTCACACTATTATTTAAAGCCATTATAACATACCATAAGCATAAAAATAGAAAAAAATGCCGAGGACTTTCATCCTCGGCTATACTAAATGGACTAAGGGTGGCCTAAAATGAACTCATACGCGAGAAAATAATTCTTTGAGTTCTTCTTCGCTCCACTCAATTCGTTTGCCCGGAGCATAAATAATACGCACAGCACACTTACGCTCCGGATCTATTATATCGCCAAGACAGAGATTAAAGCTCTCCTCGCCAGAGCCAAAGAATTCTCCGTCGTCTGCGTAACACCATAGTTCTGCATTGAAGATAATTGGAAACGCGTATTCCTTATTATCCTTGTTAACTTTTCTGACGAAAAGGTACGGAGAAGCACTCTCCGGATCTTCGACGCAGACTAACATTATATTGTCATTTTGCCCTTCTAGCGCAGCAACCGCTCTCGCATAATCGTCATCAATACGAGAGCCACAATAGCTGTTAACTATATTCAACGTGCCATAACTATGTCTACCAGGCAGCCTTTCCGGCTGAAGCAGAAAATCGTCACCACGTCCCCTATTTAAAAAATTACTTAGTGGGATCGTAACTAAATCCCCACCGTATTCACTGACGAAATCACCCATAGGCACCTCCTTGTCCATTGAAAAGATCCTGAACATAAAGCCCGCCCCAAAGTCCATGAGCAATATGATAGCAAATTATTTAGCATTTTACAATCGAATAAAAGTATGGTAATATAAAGCTATCTGCGCCCGTGGTGGAATTGGTAGACACGCTAGCTTGAGGTGCTAGTGGCTATTCAAACGGCTGTGCTAGTTCGAGTCTA
Organism: uncultured Candidatus Saccharibacteria bacterium; assembly: GCA_946411935.1. GTDB lineage: Bacteria > Patescibacteriota > Saccharimonadia > Saccharimonadales > Saccharimonadaceae > UBA2834. The sequence goes on from CAMKFS010000006.1 coordinate 4,841, forward strand.
GTCGGGCGCACCAAGTAAATTCAGGCCCTCTCTGAGGTCCTTTTTTTATCTGTTAAGCGATTCGAACTACCCTCTCTATAATCTGCCGACTAGAAAAAAACCGGAGCCTTAAAGCTCCGGTTCAAAAGATTAGAGTATAGGTGGAGCGATATTCGTATTCATTTCTCGTATTATGCGCTGTGCCTCCATAAAGAATTCGTCATCTTTGAACGGGATATATCTTTCCGCAAACCAAATATCCAAAGGCGTTTTTGCGCCTTTTTTAACAAGCTCTCGAATATCCTCGTTCTCACCCACCTCTACAGAATGCTCCATGATCCAATCCAGGTCATAAAAACAGCCATAGTCATCATAGCGCTTCATTGTCTTCATTGCATCGAACTTGTCGATATAAAACGCAAATTTTGCATCTGGCGTTTTCTCTTCCGGATGTTTGGGATGAGCATCAAATTCCATAAGCAAATCATATAATTCCTGCTCATAAGGCAATCCCTCGAGTAACTTTTTCCAAGCTTCATGTTCCTCTTCGGCTTTTTCATCATGGTGTTTCTTATCGACTAGCGGAACATCTCCAATTATCGATTCGCCAATCTCGTGCCAAATCAACATACTGTTTACCCTAGCCAAATTAACTTTATCTCGATCTGGATAAATCGGATAAAGCGCATTTGCGAGAATCAAACAGCTCTGGCAGTGCTCATATATGCTTTCTAATCGATCGGAATTCACGCGCCAGACCAACCAACCGCTACGTATTCGAGTTTTCAAGTCATCCAAAATACAAGTTAGTCTTAAAGCATTCCTCAATGCATCAACGTCAATTATTTTCTCTTCCATCACTTAACTCCTCCTTTTAATGTACTAGTACAACGCAATTGTTGTCATCAGCCAATTCTGCACTATTTTTATCCAAAAAGCAAGCATGAGCACAAAAAACTGCGGCCTAAACCGCAGCTGAAATACTACTCTCTATTAAGGCGTAACATTAACCGTCCGCTTCGTGGTCGCCCAATAGCAAACATCATTAAAGCGGTCATAAATATCAGTGAGATGCTGATTTTCAGAAAAGATTTTTACGTTATTATCATGATAATATTTTAAACTTGACTGATATAGCGCAATCGCCGGTACATCGGACAACCAAGCACCCAAGAAATACTCATACTTCGCCTTACGAATATCGTTGTTTGTAGTGATATGCGCCGATAGCAAAGCATCATCGACGAGCCCATTAGAGTAATTACTAAAATTCCATCCACCCGTTGTTGCCTGCGTAGAGCTATAGTAGACGAACGGATCAGCGCTCACACCAAGATCTACCTCATAGAACAAAATATCGTAATCACGCGGACGCACAATCGCTGAGAAGAAATCTGCCGTCGTCTGCGTTTCATCATAAATGTTTAAGGTCACCTCGAAGCCAATCTTCTTCAATTGCTCAACAAAACGTTCCGCCGCTTTTGTAAGTGTATCCTTCTTCTGGACGGCAACATTTAAGACTATTGGCATATTTTCTTTATCAATAATCTTCCCCCCTTCATTGTATTTATAGTCAGTTTTTCCAATATATTCTTTTGCCTTTTCGAGACTATAGGTTTCAATTTCCGGATAGTTAATATCCGCTTGGCTCTTTAGAATCGGATAATCTAACTTGCGACTCTCATCGATCCCCTCACGCACTTTTTCAATATCCACTCCAACGCGAATCGCACGACGCAAATCCTTATTGCTCAACTTGTCGCTCTTCGTATTTATAAACGCAAAAGCGCCGCCGTTTAGTAGGCTCTCACGCGAACTAATCTCTTTGTCTAACTTCTCAGCCGACTCAATACCGAGCTCTGACGTTGCCGTCACGTCCGAATCATTCAACGCCGAGATTATATCCTCAAGATTCTTATAGGTTTTAACCGTAAAAGTATCCAGCTTCGTATGTGCCTTAAAATACTTCTCGTTACGATTTAAGTAAATCGTACTCGTATTTAAGCTCGTAACACTAGCAAGCTGCATTGCATTAAACTTGAACGGACCAGACACGACTGGATTCATCGAAAAATCATTCTCATAAACTAGCGCAGGGCTCACCCCGCTAAATTTATGCGCAGGAATTAATGGAAACTCCAATGTATCCATAAAATCTATGTAATTAGACGGCAGGCTGAACTCAACTGTCTTATCGTCAATCTTTTTCACTGCAACCTTATTGAAATCTGCCGAAATTGTAGTTTTCGCAGCCGGATCACGAATCAAATCGATCGTAAAAATCATGTCATCAGCCGTAATTGGCTCTCCGTCTGACCAGACGAGATTGTCTCGCAGAGTAACCGTCCAGATTCTCGCAGTTTCGTCCATTTTTACCGACTTTGCTAGCTCGGCCTTACTGTGCCCAGATGCATCTGGTGAAACAACATTCGCAAACAGCAAGCGCCCCAAGGTCTTCTCTGCACTCGTCGCCGCATAAAGCGGATTCATTGAATGCACTTCGCCAAGTACCGCCTCCGTATAATCACCGCCATCGACAAAGGCTTCTGTCTTATATGAATCACCGTACCACATAATCTGAATAACCGAAAATAGAAAGACAACGAGAACCAATAACACCCACTCAATCACCCACAGACGGACTTCATGGACATTCTTAATCCTCGAAATGAAATTATCAGAAAAATGCTTGCCTACCTTGTCAGCAGACTCATGATAAACTGTCGAAAAACGTTTTCGACTAAAACGACTACGCCCACTCTTTTTCTTGGTTTTACGCATTTATCCTACAATTAATGTTGCTAAAATCGACAATGCAAAGATAAAGGCAATGACGACAGTTGTATTGAACATTGATTTCTCTAGACCGCGACGCTCTGTGAACAATTCACCACTTGCGCCAAAACCAGCACCAAGGCTTGCACCACGCTGCTGAAGCAAAATCAATAAGATTAGTAGAACGGCCGATACGCCGGTAACAATATTACAAATAGCACCTATTTCCATAAGACTATTTTACATCAGGCATTGCTAAATTGACAAGGTAGTTTATCAGCGAAATCAAGATACAACTCTCCACTACTCCCCAGAATGTCATCGAAACATCCGGCATTAGCCACATCGTCAAAGCTACCATCGCCATATTTACTAAAATCGTGAACAACCCAAGCGTTATAAAAATAAACGGCAAGGAGAAAATCATTACTATCGGTTTAATGACGACATTTACAATCGAAAAGATTAAGCCGGCCACCAAATATAGCCAAATCGTCGAACGCAGCCATTCTGCCCCATCAGAAAAGCTAGCAAAAAAATTTATACAAACATACATCGCCACGCTGGATACTAGCCAACGCAAAATAAAGCTTAAGAACTGCCTCCTTACCATAGGCTCTATTTTAATGCATCTTTCCGTTTTAATAAAGTATGGTATTGAATTGCAAAACGATGACTCTCGTCGTCTATCCTCGCAATCAACTTCGCGATATGACTATCCGGCATCAACTCTACCATCCGATAATCGTCTCCTTCAAGAATCACGATTCGTACACGAGCATTTTTGCTGTGATCGCCACTCTTATCTCGACCGATCACTGCGACACCAGCCTCATTGCAAGCCGCTTTTACGGCAGACAACTGTCCGACTGAGCCATCGAGCACAATCAAATCTGGTCTCCCCCAGTCTTCAAGATGTCGCAAGCGACGCGTCAATACTTCATTCATACTTTCAGTATCGTTATTTTGCTGCTTTCGTAATTTAAATCTACGATATTTTGTTCGATCGGCGGCTCCGTTTATAAAACATACCATCGAACCAACTACGTTCGTGCCAGACTGATGACTTATATCGTAACCCTCAATTCGAACAGGTGCGCTTTTTAGCCCTAATAATCGCTGCAATTCTCCAAGAGCGTGGTCGCTCGAAATATCAAGAAACTCCTTATCTGAAAACACAATTTTCGTCCCAAGCCCTTTTAATCCAAAGAACTGGTTGCGATATTCAGCCGCTTTCTCGTATTCTCCCTTCTCTGCCGCCTCATACATCAACTTCTCAACATCACGAACTAGGCGCTTGCGATTCCCCTTCAAATAACTAATTAGACGGCGCAAATTGCGCTTATAATCACGCGGCGTACATTTGCCAACTTCAATCCCCGGCGTTAAACCTAAATCTGTATTTAATGTCTTCCTACCCGTATATGGACGATCATAATACGGAAAAATCTTCCTCAAAATCCGCAACGCGCGCGTAATCGCCGTTTTGCCATAATATGGCCCATAATAATCTGCGCCATCATCCTCCGGATTCCTCGTCATAGTAACGCACGGAACTTCAGACTTCATATCGATTCGCACATAACTAACCGACTTATCGTCACGAAGCAAAATATTCCATTTCGGCATATAGCGTTTTATCATCTCGCTCTCTAGAAAAAGCGCATCCATTTCTGTATCTACGACAATCCAATCAGTATCATCAATCTCTGCCACTAGCGCACGTGTTTTTGCATCTTTTCGCTCTGGTGATTGAAAATATTGGCGTACGCGATTTCTAAGAATTGCCGCCTTTCCGACATATATCACTTCTCCCTTTTTGTCCTTATGAAAATATACTCCTGGCTCTTTCGGGAGTTGTTTTAGCTTCTCTTTAAGCTTAGGCGTCATATATTATTATCCTATCACAAAAATCCGCCCAGTTTCCCAGGCGGTTTTTGAAAACAATGTTTGTTTTACAAACTAATACAGTTGTCCTCGTCTCCGTTAGCACAATCGACTGGTTCATCAATATCACTACCGCCGCCTAAATATTGCTGAAGGATATCAGAAATCTTAAAGCTACTGCCCATCGATTGCGATGCAGATTCTATGCACATATTTACATATTCCTGACCATAATCGCCATACATAGATTCGCAAAGTTCAGTCACAAACTGCGTCATCGCACCAGACATAGCTTCTTCGATATCTGTTGCCAAAGTATTAATCTTCTTTGCGTCGCTTGGCTCTTCAACACTCTTCTTGTCGTAAGTAACCTTCAAATCGGCAGTTGTCTCATTGTTATCTTTTTTCTGAATCAACTGAATACCGACAAGCTTGTGTGTCCAAGGAGTAATGCTGACTTTAATCTCGCCATCAAGCTCTTCGCCTTCTTTTACTGGAGCCTCGCTCGCATCTTCACTCTCTTGAGTGCTACATTGCGTAAGCTTTTTGAACGCGTTAGCCTTACCAACTTTTTCACCGAAGGCTTTGCTCTTCTCTTTGTTAACCTTTAAAGTATAAACCTTAGCGCCATCCTTATCAGATACGCTCGCCTTATCATCAATCTCGAGAAATGCATTATCTTTGTAGATGTCAGCAATATCGCTCATTGATTCCTTCGAAAATACATTGCCGAAATTCTCAAGGTAACAACTAGCGTTGCTATTGTATTCCTTTACGTCGCTAGGAGCGATTTTATACCAGTTACCGTCAACTTTCTCAACTAAGCCATCAACTAGCGCACTGAGTAACGTCGAGAAATCCATACCAGTCTCGTTAGCAGAACTAAAGTTCTCGAAGAGCTTCGCAAAATCTACTTCTTCGGCTAGCTTTTTCAGACCATCGAACTTGATGTAAACATTTCCGCTATCAACGTATGCTGCGGAGAAATTCAACTCTAAGTTTTGGCCATTATATTCAGCTTTAATCGTACCGCTGCCAGAGATATTCTTACCAGACTTAATTGCAGCTACACTAAAGACGCTGTCGGTTCCGGCCATTGAAGAATTAATATCACCAGTTAGCTGGACGTCTTCTGCGGTCCAAAAGTTCGCTAATGCATCGCGCAAAGCTGCTTCTGGCGATTCATGAATCATCGCCCAAACTGCAAAACCAACACCGCCGCCAATCAGTAATACGGCAACAACAATTAATGTGATAATCAAGCCCTTCTTCGATTTTTTCTTCTGTACTGGAATTACGCTTGGCTCTGCAGCAGGAGCCGCCTCTACCTCTTCTTTTGGCGTTTCTTGTTCAGACTCTTCAGTCGAAGCCTCAACCGCTTCTGTTTCTTGTTCAGGCTCTTCAGTCGAAGCCTCAACTGCTTCTGTTTCTTCTACGGACTCTTCGGCCACTTCTTCCGCTGGAGCCGACTCCTCAACAGGAGCATCGGATGATTCTTCTGGCGCTTCTACGATAGGATCTTTTTCCTCGTCCATATTCGTATTTTCTCCTTCCTCTTCTTTATTATCTTCTTCTTTAGTTTCTTCGTTAGTTGCCTCTCCCGAAAAATCGCTTTCCAAATCGCCTTCGGAAATTGTCCCTTCTAAACGTTTTTCATCATCATCTTCACTCATTAGTGCTCTCCTCTACGGTATAAGCGCCATTATCTACATGCACACTGCAACGAGTATGAGCACGCACACATGCGTCAATAGACTCATATTTGTTTTCCGTATCGATAGCAAACACACATAGCCAAACCGACAATGCGGCAAAGAAAATCGTCGTACAGGCAAAAAGAACATAGAAGAACTTATACTTACCCGTCACCTGATGATTTTCAGGTTTTCTTTCTCGATAAATAGGCACCGACTTCAATCGAGCCTTAACGCCTTTCTTAGACGACTTCGAGACTTTCGCAGTAGTCCTCTTAGTCGCTGGCTGCTTCTTGGTAGCCATTTAATGCCCTCCATTTAAACTCACTTATTCTAATATTAACATAAACTTTTTATTGTTTACAAAAAAAACATAGGCATTTTCGTGATAAAATATATAGTAATAGATTGATTTATATTAAGGGAGAAAGGCATCAATATATGCAGGACAGCACACTTATTAAATACATTCACGCAAGGCAAATCCTTGATTCGCGTGGTAACCCAACCGTTGAAGCCGATGTGATTTTAGAAAGCGGCCACGCTGGTCGCGCCGCTGTTCCATCTGGCGCTTCTACTGGTGCCGGTGAAGCACTCGAACTTCGTGATGATGACAAAGAACGCTATGGCGGCAAAGGTGTCCTAAAAGCAGTTTGGAATATCAATAATAAGATTGCCGACGTATTAATTGGCAACGATGCTGCTGACCAAAAGGCGATTGATCAGCTCATGCTCGACCTCGACGGCACCGAAAACAAATCAAAACTCGGCGCGAACGCAATTCTCGCCGTTTCTCTCGCGGTCGCAAAGGCTGTCGCTCACGCCAAAAATCTTCGTTTTTACGAATATGTTGCCGAGCTCGCTGGCACGACGAACGAAATGTGCCTCCCTATGCCAATGATGAATGTTATGAATGGCGGTGCACACGCTGGCTGGTCAACCGATTTCCAGGAATATATGATTATTCCGGTCGGCGCCACAAGCATTTCCGACGCTGTTCGTATGGGCGCAGAAGTATTTCATACTCTTGCCAAAGTCCTCAAAGATCGCGGCTATGCTACTACCGTTGGTGACGAAGGCGGCTACGCCCCTAGCGTACGTGATGGCAATAACGAACCACTTGAACTTATCAAAATCGCCATCGAGAACGCTGGCTATCGCTTAGGCGATGACATTTGCATCGCAATGGATGTCGCCAGCTCCGAATTTGCCGAAGGTGACCATTATGAACTCAAGACTAATGGAGACTGGAAATCTAGCGAAGATCTCGCTAACTGGTATCAATGGATTATTGACAATTATCCAGTAGTCTCTATCGAAGATGGTCTCGGCGAAAATGACTGGGACGGCTGGAAAATGCTCACTAATCGCTTCGGCGGTAAGATTCAGCTCGTCGGCGACGACCTATTCGTCACAAACAGTAAGCTCCTCAAAAAAGGAATCGAAAACGGTGCCGGCAATTCTATCCTTATCAAACCAAACCAAATCGGCTCACTCACCGAAACAATCGACGCCGTGCTTCTCGCCAAAAAGAATGGCTACACCTGCGTAATGTCACATCGATCAGGCGAAACCGAAGATACATCAATCGCTCATCTCGCAGTCGGTCTCGGTACTGGCCAGATAAAAACCGGCTCCCTTTCTCGCAGCGAACGTATCGCTAAATATAATGAGCTTCTCCGCATTTCCGAAGCGAACTCGACACTCGCTCTAAACAATCCTTTCTCACTTTAAACTAACAAAAAATAGCCTCCATCTCGGAGGCTATTTTTTAATTCATGCTACCAATCAAAGTCGTAATCATCATCTTCGTCATCATCTTCTTCGTCGTCATCCCAATCCCAGTCATCATCATCGTCCGCTGTTGAATCGTTCCCGTCTAAAGCTTTTTCAATCGCTTCTTCGATTGGTTTTTGCGGGTCCGAAGTACTCATGAAGTCAACTGATTTACCATTCACGATAATTGTCGGCGTAGCATAGATTTTATCTTTCACACCCAGGGCCTTATCGTTATCGACCTTCTTTGCAAGATTGCTATCCTTTAAATCTTTCTTAAATTGCGAGATATTACCATTATTTGCCACCTCTTTGAAGATAGTAGCATAAGCATCAGTCAATTTATTTTCGCCAGATAGCCTTACCCAATCAGCGCGTTTTTCAAACACTTTCGTAAGCATCTCCCAAAAGAATCCTTGCTTGCCAGCTGCTTCAATTGCAATTGCCGCAGAACGCGCATTTACGTGACCGGAAATAGGATAATGGCGATAAACGAACGCAACCTTATTTTTATATTTCTCATAAATCGCATCCATCCTCGGCATCATTGCGGCACAGCCTGGACACTGCGGATCTGCGTATTCGACAACAAGGACCTTAGAACTACGATCACCCCTTACATGGTCGCCGATATTACCATTACTTGAGCTCTTCTTCTGAATACCGGTATTGTCGGAATCGGACTCTTTTCCGTCGTCGTCTTTCTTACGATCTTTTTTACCGTCTTTTTTATCGACCAGAGACGTCTTGTTACTGTCATCGCCAGAACCGTTATTGCTATTAATATTAATCAATATAATCGTCAGCACAACGGCGAGCGCAATTATTACGACGCCCAAAATAACTAATGTCACAATCAGGCCGACCGAACGACCAGACTTTTCATTCTGAGTTGTTTTCTTAGCCTCTTCAGTTTTTGCTTCAGCATTCTTTTTGCCAGCGGCTAACACCGACACTTCCTTTTGTCCATCCATACTTATATATTACAGGATGGCAAAAATTATTCTAGAGCTTTTTCAATTTTCTGAGACATCAAATCCGTCACTTTTAAAGAGCTCTCTGAAAAATCAATATCCTCACTATTTACGATTATCGTCGGCGTAGCGTCAATATTATCTTTCTTTCCAAGCTCATAATCGCCATCGACTTTCTTTGCAATCGAATCATCATTCAAATCATCAAGAAACTTCGCTTTATCGCCCTTTTTACTAGTTGCAGTATCGAATACGTCGGCGAGTCGTTCAGTCAATAATTTATCGTCATTCACATAAGCCCAATTCGAGCGTTGTTCGAATACAGCATTCATCATCTCCCAATAATAGCCCTGTTTTGCCGCCGCTTCGACCGCTATTGAAGCCGGTCGAGCATAAGTGTGACCATCGATTAAATAGTAGCGAATCGAAAAGCCGGCTCTATCTTTGTATTTTTCATATATTTCTCGATAGAACGGCATCATTTGGGCACAAGCCGGACATTGCATATCGACATACATCATGACTTTTGCTTTCGAGTCAGTTTTGCCCATTACGTGATCGTTTTCAAGAAAATCGCCGAAACGCTTATGAAGATTCTTTGAGCTTGTATCTAAAGCATTTTTTATGCCATCAGCCAAGCTACCATTATCAGAGCATTTTTGCGGCATCGTAAGCGCAATCACAAGAATAATAATCACAATGAACTGCACGACAATCGTTGCTACCGCAAGCGTTGCTTTTGCTGTGCCAGTATCTGGCTTACCTTTTACATTATTTTTAATCTTCTTCTTTGTCGTCATAATAATGCGACCCCGAGCGCGCTAGCTGTCATCATAATGATACCGGCAAGCAATACGCCGACCATTACCGCGATCGTCGATTTTTTGAAGCCAAAACCAAGGAAGCTTGCCGCAAGCGTGCCCGTCCATGCTCCAGTACCAGGAATTGGAATCCCCACAAACAGCATCAACGCAATAAAAGCACCCTTGTCACCCGCTTTTGCAGATAATTTTTTGCCTGCACGATGCCCCTTCTTGAGACACCACGAGCAAAACTTGCCAATCAGTTTCTTATTCTTACCCCATTCGAGAAACTTCGCCGCAAACAGATAGATAAAAGGAACCGGCAGCATATTACCAATAATACAAATAATATAAGACGGGATAATTGGCATCCCCCAAATCTGCGACATCGGAATCGCGCCGCGAAGCTCAATTAGCGGCACCATCGAAATCAAAAAGATTTTTACAAAATTCCAAAACATTACTTCTTATCGTACCCCGGTTTACCTAATAATTCAAACATGCGCGTCTTGTAAGCCTCTACGCCCGGCTGATTAAACGGATTGACGCCTAATGTAAGCGCACTCAAAGCGCAGGACAATTCAAAGAAATAAATCAATGCTCCAATCGCACGTTCATCTAACGCCGGTAGAATAATCTCCATCACTGGGACACCGCCATTTAAATGCGCCTCGCGCGTTGCTTGGTTTGCTACCTTACAAATCGCATCCAGTTTACGCCCCTCGAGATAGCGTAAACCATCCAAATTCTCATCCGATTGCGGCACCATAATCGCATCATATTCATTCGCAATCTCGACAAATGTTTCAAATAACTCTCGACGGCCTTCTTGCATATATTGCCCCATCGAATGAAGATCAGTCGAATAAACGACGCTAGCCGGGAAAATGCCTTTGCCATCCTTGCCCTCACTTTCACCAAAGAGCTGCTTCCACCACTCATTAAAATACATGAAATTTGGCTCAAAATTCGCCAAAACCTCGATATTATAGCCATTTTCGAGCATCACATTGCGCAAAACTGCATACTCCGCCGCTCTACCACCATCAGATATTAAAGCTGCTCGTTCTTCTTCAGCGCCATCCATCAATCTGTCAATATCGACACCGGCCACCGCAATCGCAAGCAAACCAACTGCCGTCAAAACCGAATAACGACCACCGATATTATCTGGCACAACAAAGCTCTCATAACCCTTTGCAATCGCCTCGTCATGCAAGGCACCCTTGTTCGCATCCGTCGTAGCATAGATACGCTTTGCCGCCTCATCGGCACCATACTTCTCAACCAACTTCGCCTTCAATACACGAAAAGCTACCGCCGGCTCGGTCGTCGTGCCAGATTTTGAAATAACATTGACTGAAAAATCCTTATCACCAATCTGCGTAAGCACAGACTCTAGCCCACGTGCACTCAATGAGTTCCCCGCGTAGAGAATCTTTGTACGACCACGCTCTCCGCCAAGCGCCTCAATCACGGCCCTATGGCCAAGATAGCTACCGCCAATTCCAATGCAAACAAGATAATCTGAGCTATCATTTATTCGCTTCGCCGCCTCTTTAATTCGTGCAAATTCATCCTTATCATAATTAATTGGTAAATCTAGCCAGCCGCCAAAATCGTCCTGCTGAATCTTTGCAATATAATGTCGCGTATCCGCCACGCGCTTACCGAATTCTTCGGTCGAAATATACTTTCTATAATCACATTTAAAATCAATCATGACACCTCCACAGTTCTTATTATTATTTTAGCATGAAAAGCCCCTAGGAATAAACCTAGGGGCTATATAATTTATTTATTAAAGACTGACTGCAATATCGTGCAAATCGCTCGAGCTGAGCGAGCCAGAATCATCCTGGATTACATAGAATACGCCACCATTCACCCAAGCCGCATTCGAACCGGAAACATATATCGTTAACCCCTGCCCTTTTGCGACTGAATAGCTTGCGCCCCAGTTCTTCTCAACGTAATTCGTCAGTACTGCCGTCGAATCCCAAGACGATTTCTCTTCCATAAGTGTAAATTTCTGATCGCGATCATTCTTAAAAGACATCGTAATGCGACCATTTTCCTCATTCACCAAGCCATCAAGACGATAGGAGGCAGGAACATAGCTCGGATAAGCCTTGTCGATACCACTATGAATCGCCGCAACGCGAACCGAAATATCTGGCAAATTCACGCTAACCAAATAGCCTAGCAAAACTAAAGATACAACTGCCATCGAAGCAGCCGCAACAAATTTCTTGCGCTGCCAGAAGTGCCTCTTCTGAACCTGCGATTCAATCTCCTCCTCTTCAGCTAAGGCGGAAACCTTCTCGATTGCACGCTCAATTGCGCGATTCTTCGTCTCGCGAGCCGTCACTTGCTGTTGACGTGGCTGTTGCGCCGCGACTTTGCGCTGAGCGATACGAGCTTTAGCAGCCCTTGCGACTCGAGCTTCCTGAGCTGGCGCAACTGGATCATTATCAATTTGAGCCTGTATGCCCTTCAAATCCTTCAGCGAAAATGCACTCGAAGCAGCGCGCGAAGCAAACTTCTGCTGCGTTTGTGGCTGCTTCTGCTCGGCAAGCTGTTTTTCAGCAGCCTGAACAACTTTTTCGGTTTCCTGAGCAACTTGAATCTGCTTCGGCTGCTGCTGAGCCTGCGCAGACGGCTGCAATTTCACTAATTGACCCTTCGAAATAAGAATACGCTTACTAGTCTGATTCTTGAGCGTGCGCGAAGCAGCACCAGCGGAAGATTTAATCCTTGGAGCCGGCGTTGGCTTCTTTACGAAACGACGATTCAAGGTAGTAGAGCTCTGGAGGCGGCACTTGTTGACGGAGCCTGCACTCTTCGCATTCGCTGATCTAGAAACTCTGACTTTGACTTCGTCCATTACTACCTCACTTAATTCTGCTAATGTTATCTTAAAACATAAGCGCACATAAATCAATAGCATTTTAATTTTTTTGTTCAATGTAATTTAAAATATTTAAGCGTTAGCATTTTGCGTGTTATAATATACTCAATATATGGACCGGGCTAAATCAAAAAAAATTCGCAATATTCGCGTTATCGCAACTAATATTTTTATGAGCATCTCTGTCGTTGCGATCGTTTTTGTTCTAATGCTTATCGCCATGGGCTTTACCTTTAACGAATCTGGTGGGCTTGAGCAGGCTGGCCTCGCCCAAATCGTCTCACACCCTTCTAGTGCCAACGTCGAAATCGACGGAAACAACCAGATGAGTCGTACCGAATTTAGCAAAATGCTCAGCGCCGGCACCCACAGTATTCGTATCTCGAAGCCAGGCTATGATACTTGGACTAAAAACCTAAAAATTGACGCCGGCCTTCTCACTCGCGTCGAATGGGTTCGTCTCTTTCCGAAGAAATTCGAGAGCCAAGATACGCTCAGCTTCAACAATCTTCAGGGCGCTTTCTTCTCCGCCAATCGCAAACATCTTATTATTCAAGAAAAAGAAACTAACACACTCAAGCGCGTCGACATTCAATCCGACAATCCTCACGCCGACGAGCTCAAGCTGAACGAATGCCTTGGCACGAAAGATGAGATCGATGCAAATGGCAAGCTATCTATTCTTTCATGGAATGACGATAATTCAAAGGCAATTGCTAAGTGGACTATTGGCGACAAAACCAGTTGGCATCTCATTGATTTCAATCACCCCGATCGCAGCATTAATCTCTCGCAAGAATATAGTCTCAGCTTTGACAGTATCCTTATCGCAAATGATGGCGCAACGAAGCTCTGGGCGATCGAGAAAAATAACCTTCATCTTATCGACTTGAATAACCATAGCGTCACAAGCACAATCGCAACGAACATTGAAAAAATCGCCAACAACAAGAACACCGTTTCCTTCATAAATATAGACAACGACAAGAAACGTCATTTAGGCATTTTTAAGGAAGGTGAGCAAAACTATACCGAGCTCGCCACCCTCGACAATGCAAACGATAATTCAATTATTCGCCTTGCTATGGGCACCTACTGGAGCGAGGAATGGCTCGCTTACAGCGTTGATCAGCAGCTAAAAATCATCAGCGGGAAATATCCAAATTACGATAAAGATAATAAGAAGTCGTCCCTCGAGGAAAAACTCAACGAGCAAATCGACTTCCTCCCAATGCTCGCATCGGTTAATGTTAACCAGCGCATTCTCGTCCTATCTGGCGAAAATAAGTTGTTCAGCTTCGATTTCGAGACAAAAGAAAAATACAACGTCGAGCTCACCAGCTCAATCACGGATATCACCTGGCTCGACGACTATATCATCTGGCAGAATATCGACAACAAGGTTTTTGCTCGCGATTTTGACGGCGACAACCGTCGCGAGATCATTCCCGCCGTTGATAATCCTTTCCCTGCAATAATTAGCGAAAACAACAAATATCTCTATTATTTTGACATCACCGAAACAGAATCTATCACAGAAGGCGCTGACAGCCCGTCTGACGCCGATCCGACCACGAACACGGAAAAAGACCTTAAATACACGCTAAAGCGCCAGAAACTCGAAATATAGCCTTAAGCGACATAGTTCGATGCTACGCCCAAGAACAAAAAGCGGCTATTAAAAAACTCCCCGTTTAACGAGGAGTTTTTTCCTTTAGCTTTGTCCAGTCAACCACTTCCAGAATTGCTCAAGTGGCGAATCGTCATTCTTCGGCATTTCGCCAGAGCTCTCCTCGATCTCTTCTACAGGCGTCTCTACCTCCGAAGCGCCTTCATAGCTCGGGTGAATCTGCTCGCCGAAGACCAAAAGGCGATATTTCGACGTGCCTAACGGCGTACAAGTAATCAACGTAATCATTGGCTTACCGGCGTTATCGCTCGCAATCGAACGCAAGGCTCCGACATCTGATGGGTCAACCGTCTTCGTTCCCGTTACGCGGTAAGTATAACGCTGCGAATTATAATCCATATAAATCAAATCGCCGCCACCCATTCTCGTCAGCCCAGAGAAAATGAACTTATAATCTGATTGCTGATAAATATTCCCTGCCGAGTGTCCAGAGACAACGAAATTGCCGATCTCACCTGGCCTCGCCTGTGCTCCCGGCACTGCAAAATGCGCAACGCCGTTTGACATTGCCGCCGACATTGAGTTTACGTCATTTTTTGAACCAAATACCACCGGAACTTCGACATTCAACTTCGGAATCATTAGCGTTGGACTCTCGTGAACGTTGGCCGACACCGTTGGATCGATCGCCGTAATATCGTTCACCTCTGAGCCGCCCGGCGACATATAGGCTACCGCATTCGCGATAATTACTTGATTGTACTGGAATAACAAACCTAAAACTAATACCGACAAACCAATTGCAATCGGGATAAAATGGCGCGACTTTCGCATCTTCTTCGCGCGATGCGAAACCTTCTTCTGAATCTTCGCCTTAAATTCTTCGGCAGCAGTTTTCGCGGCTTTATCTTCTGCTTCCTCGACTTTCGCCGCTGCGGAGACAACCGCCTGCCGCTCAGATTCGCCCTTTAACTCACGATCAGCCAAATCACGCTCATATTTTAAGCGCTCCTTTGCGATATATTCTTTCGCTGCTCTGCCGTAATACTCGCCATAGTATTTCTGATAATAGTTCTGCCAAGCCGAATGATACTTTCGCCAGTCGTTCGCATTTGCACGCGAAATAGCCGTCGAAGCCTGGCTCGTCGGCTGCTGCTGTACTTGATTCTGCTGCTTGTAGGCATCTAGGACTTTTTGGCGAGCAATATGAGCAAGTGTCCGCTGTTGTTTCTGTGCGGAGCTCAAAAGCTTAGACGCAACCTTACGCTTGCGCTTGGCATTCTTTGCTGCGGCCTGCTCCCAGGCATTTGCACCGGAAGCGGAACTAGACTGCCCACCATTTTTATTATCCATTTCCCTTATTCTAGCATAAGGGGCAATTTTATGCTAAACTAATATTGTTCTTTTTAAATTTGCGCGAGTGGTGGAACTGGTAGACACGCTAGACTCAAAATCTTGTGGCTTTACGGCCGTGAGGGTTCAAGTCCCTCCTCGCGCACCACGCAGCAAAAATATGACCTTTAGGGTCATTTTTTGATGCGTAATTTGAGGAGGGATGCAGACCCCGTAGGGTCATTTTTTATTTCTTCTCTATCTTCGGACGGAAGAACCAACCTGCAACATAGCCCTTCGTCAGTACTCGAATTCGCTTGAATTTCTTTCCGTTATGATGCTTCAAAATCTTGCCAAAAGTCACAAAATAGTCAGCATGATGCTTTAACCTATCCTTTGCTTTGCCATGTGTCCGATAAACAAAAGCACGGTTGCGATAGTCATAGAAACAACGTCCAATTCGCTCTGGCGCACAATCTTCAATTCCTGCCGCTACATTTGAACCCATCTTATGCGTAATCACCGAGCCGGGCACCAGATAACCCTGCTTCTCCTTCCCTAAGCGAAGCGAATACTCCCAGTCGTCACCATAAATGAAGAATTCTTTTATCGGCAGGCCAGCCTTTCGCACTACTTTCATATTTGCAAAGAAAGAAACAAACGAAGACGACACAATCGGTACAATATCCTCACGATACAAATCATATTTATCGCGCCAACCGACGTTATCAATCGTTGGCAGGTTCATTACACAGAGCTCACCATCCGTCCACTTAACCAAACCGGCTAAGAAAGAAAAATCGTCCTTCAGAAATTGCGCCTTCTCAACCAAAATCTCGAGCGCCTTCGGATCGTCGGCAATCGAATCGTCATCCATTAGCCATACGTAATCATAATCACGTTTTAGCGCTTCGCGCACACCGTAATTAAAACCGCCAGCGCCACCAAGATTATCACCAGTATTAAAATACTGCACTCTTTCGCCGTCGATTAAATTCTCAACAAATTCATGCGTTCCGTCCGTGCTCGCATTATCAATCAAAAGAATCTCAAAATTCTTATACGATTGCTTTAGCAATGCCTCTAGACACTCCTTCAGCATCTTCTTGCGATTAAAAGTCACTACGACGATTCCGACTTTTTTCTGGTTCTTTTCGTTCTTTGCCATAACTACCACCATTATATCATCCCTACTCTACCCCGTTAACAACGCCAATCGACGCCGCTAGGATCAACTTAACCATCCTTGGCCTAGTAGTACTCGGAATAGTAGGGGTCGCTTTTACAACTTACTCGCCATTACTTGATAAAATGGCGTTTCCGGATTCCAAATCCGCGCCACTACCGCCTGCACAAGCAGCGTACCGCTCCAGAGCGAAATCGGTGTCCAATCCGTCTCATTAATTGCCTGCGTGACAACCTCGCCATTTTGCGCCGTAATCAAAAGCTCATTATGATAAGTCGTAACAGATACAGAATAGCTTAGAGTAAACTTATGGAGGGCTTCAATTAGCTGATTCGTCGGCATCGTAAGCGAGATTACTTTCGGATAATACATCGTCCTAAGCAGCTTCTGCAGCTGCGGAATTGTCAAAAACAAACCCGTTTCATAATCGCGCATTGCCCAATCAATCGCCGAAGGCGTAACCGCTTCAATCGCATCTCTCGTAATGTAGACTGGCTTCTGACACTTATCCATAAACTCCGTAAAGGCTACAGAAGTTTCTGCGTTTTTGCCACTGTCACCGATTAAAATAACCGCATCCGACCATTCCGCCTGGCGCAACATCTCCGTCAACGCGTTTCGCCCAAAGGCACCAGACTTCTCTGATTCGGCAAAATAAATCTCCGGCGTACTCGGTACTTTCCCCTGTAGTGCATCCGGTAGTAATACTCGAACCTCACCAGCACCAAATCGCTTCGCCTCTTCAAGCGCACTTGCGACCGCAAAAAACAAAGCCTTATTTCCGCCGATAATTAGAATCTTTCCAGCAAATCGCCTCTGTTCTGGCGGCAATAAATCAACATTGAACAATTTTTTTATACTCTGACGATGCCAGTAGTCTAAGTTCTCCGCCATTACAATTCCACCATGATTGGGCAGTGATCGGAGCCCATTACTTCGTTTAAAATTTCAGCATTTTTTATCTGGTCGCGCAGTCTTTCGCTTGCTAGAAAATAATCAATCCGCCAACCAACATTGCGCATCCTCGCACCCCCTCGATATGACCACCAACTGTATTTTTGCTCATTAGGATGCAATTCGCGCCAAGTATCAATAAAGCCATTACTCAAATATTCCGTCATGCCCTGCCGGCCAGTATTTGTAAAGCCCGCATGCCCCTCGTTCTGTACCGGACGCGCCAAATCAATCTCCTCGTGCGCCACGTTGAAGTCTCCGCATACTAATACTGGCTTCTCCTTATCGAGGCCCTTTAAGTACGCAAGCAAAGCCTTATCCCATACCTTAGAACGCCATTCCATTCGCTCCAAGCCGTCCTTCTCATTCGGGACATACACATTTACCAGGAAAAAATCCTCAAATTCTGCCGTCAAAACACGCCCCTCCGTCCGCGCATCGCCAAAAGCATCCTCCCAACCAGACATCTCCTCTTGCTCTGGCAAAAAACCATAACGCACGCCAAGCGGCTTCACTTTCGTAAAAATTGCCGTCCCAGAATATCCGGCTCTTTCAGCCGAATTCCAAATTTCCTCATATTCCGGAAAATCTACCTCCGCTTGCCCCTGTTTCGCTTTTGTTTCCTGCAAGCATAAAATGTCCGGCCGATATTCCTCTATAAAACTCTGTAAAGCCCCCTTATTTAGCACCGCCCGAAGGCCATTTACATTCCAAGAAAATATCTTCATACCCTCATTTTAGCATAATTGACTCCCTTATTTTGCCGTGCCATAATTAAATTTGAGTTGTTAGGAAACAAAGATCTTTTCAGAAAGGAGAGTGTGTCATGAACGTTATGTTCGGTCAGTATTACGACAATGACGTCATTCTGCTCGAGAATTTCGTCTACGAAGCCATCACAAAAGGCACGGCTAAACAAAACGAGTCTGGCGCCTATATCTTCGAGCTTACTTCGCTACCGATTACATTGCCGAACAACGCCATCCTTCGCTCAAAAATCTGCAGAAACCTCGAGGAATTTTTAGGATATCGCCTCTTAATTAATGGGAAACATCCCGAAACTAAAGATGCAGACGAAGACGAAGATGACTTTATATCGGCAAATGTCGAGGTCGTAGATGACATTCTCAAAGTGAGCATCTAACGCTCCGAGCCGTCCGATTATGGGCGGCTTTTTATTGACTTTTTACTCAAAAACCCGTATAATATCTCGCAGTTGCGAAGTAGATCAGCTTACGCAATGAATCTTACAAAGGAGGATGATAATTATGGATAAACAATTATTACACCCCGACAATGATCAGCCAGACTATAGTGAAGGTATTAGCGAATTAGCAGACTACATCATAAATGCTATGACATGTGGCGACACAGAAGAAGACATGGACGGTGGAGAATGTATCGAAATCGACAAACTGCCTTACGATATACCTAAAGACAAGAAGACCCAGAAATTCATCTTACGCGATCTCTGCGAAGAAATCGACACGAGAAATCGCGAAAACGACAGAATTCTCGAGGACGCCGCTATAGGAAATGGCGATTACTACGAAGAGGAGCCCGAATTTTATACTCCTCCTGTAAATGCGTTCTTCAAAGATAAAAAACTTCATATTTATTAAGACGCATTTAACGCCCCCTTTTCTCAAGAGGGCGTTTTTTATGCTATACTCATCTTAAATATAGGAGTTATTTAGATGCGGACAGATTACATTCGGTGGGACGAATATTTCATGGGCCTAGCCCTTCTTTCGGCGCAGCGTAGTAAAGACCCAAGCACGCAGGTTGGCGCTTGTATAGTCAACGACGAACATCGAATTGTTGCGACCGGTTACAACGGCATGCCAACCGGCGCTAAAGACGAAGAAATGCCATGGGAACGCGAAGGCGACTTCCTAAATACGAAATACGCCTACGTCTGTCACGCCGAGCTCAATGCTATCTTAAATTCCGTCGCCAAACTCGAGGGTTGCACATTGTATGTTACTCTCTTCCCTTGCAATGAATGCGCCAAAGCCGTCATTCAATCAGGCATTAAGCGCGTTGTATACGCAGACGACAAGTACGCTGACGCCGAAAACACCATCGCCGCCAAGATGATGTTCCGCCGTTGCGGCGTCAAATGCGAAGAGTACAAAGCCTCCGGCAAAAAAATCGAATTTATACTCTAAACAAGAAAAACCCAGCACAATATGCTGGGTATTTTATTACAGATTGGTCGCGTAGTCCGGATGACTACTTTGCTTATTGAACTCCTCCATCCCCTGATGAAAAAGCAATAAGCTAGGACAAGACCTCGCCCCGTAGCTCAGATACGCTAGCTCCAAGCGTGACTCCTACTGGCACAAACGGTTTCCAAGCCGCCTGTTCGCATCCAGCATTCGCAAATTCCCCGTCACCTTTCGGCCAACGGCTAATCTTAAGAATAGGCTATGCGAAAGTTTTTTTCCTATTCCCCACCTCGTATACGGCATCCGTTGAGGCATTTTCGTTGACCACTCATCGTACCATCCGGTTTAGACCCTCTCCGGCGACTTCTTTGCGCTTTTACCGCTAACTCCCAACGACGAGATTAGCGAACCCATAGCCACTCAAGCTATAGGAAATAAGAATACTGCTATGCTAGCCGTAAGAGCAGCATAGAATCCTTCCGGCTTGGTCCGCCAGAAAGCAGGATACAGCATTCACCCTTTTCCTATCGCGTCTTCACGATAAGTTACTGCATGAAGTCCGGTGGCCACCAGCTTCGTGCAGAGCTTTTCGCCCATGGCTTTACAAAGCTTTAAACTCACTGGATAAAGGGACTTGCTTGTCATCGCAAGCGTAGCGCTAGCGCTACTTTTCCAGACCCTTCCCTAGATGGCTTATTGCGTTCACCATCTCTTTTCAGTACGCCTGTCTCCGCGGTATGCAATGATTCTCTTGCTGCATAGCAACAAGAGAATAATCACTTCGCCTATCTTGATATCCCCATTAGCAAATTGCTTTATTCGGCCCTAAGGCCTACTGCGACCGCATGACGCCCACTGGGTCTTACTCATATCAGTCAAGCAATCGCGCTAATGGCGATATCTCAAGGCTCCCGGGCGCATTTGACTCAACACCCCATCCTTATAAAAAAAGTTGAGCAATGTACGCTCGCACTAGAGGCAAAACATACAGTCAAGGATCCTATGATCTGAGCTGAATAGTAATGTTCTAGTTTAGCGCACCGTCGCGTTCAACTTATGGGCCTATTATAGCAACTTCCCTGCTGTTTGTCAATTACGTACGACGCAATATGTATAATAACTGAGGTAGAATAGTCTAAAATTTTGTCAAAATAAATTGACAAAGTTAACATGTTATAATAATTATATGACTAAAACCCCACGCGTTCAGAAGGCTATTAAAATCGCCACCAAGGCGCACGAAGGCCAGCTGCGCAAAACTGGGGAGCCTTATATCATCCATCCGCTCGCTGTTATGAAAATCCTTCAAGAGTGGAATATGGACGAAGATTCCGTTGTCGCCGGTGTTCTCCATGACACTGTCGAAGATACCGAACTTACACTCAAGGACATCGAAGACGAGTTCGGTAAGAATGTCGCTTTCCTCGTCAACGGCGTCACTAAGCTTGGCAAAGCTCGTAGCGGCATGAAGGATCTCGACGAATATCTTCCAGAGACTTCCGATAACCTCCTTAAACTTCTCATTGCTACTGGTCAAGATATCCGCGTTCTCATCATTAAGCTTGCCGACCGCCTCCATAATCTCCGCACACTCAGCGCTTTGCCACCAGATAAACAGCAAAAGATAGCCCGCGAATCACTAGAGGTATTTGCCCCGCTCGCCGATCGCCTCCAGATGGGTCGCGTTCGTGTCGAAATCGAAGAAACCAGCTTCCGTTATCTTGACCCGAAGCGCTACGAAGAACTCAAAAAGCTCACCGAGGACCGCCTCCGACTCGCTGACAAAAAACTCAAGAACGCTCAGCACGCCGTCGAAGATCTCCTTAAAAAAGAAGGCATCAAATATAGCTGCGATGGCCGCGTCAAATCTATCTATTCGCTTCACAAGAAGCTCGCTAAGTACGACCAGAACATCGATCGCATCTATGACCTCATCGCGCTTCGCTTCATCGTCGAGGATGTTACGACCTGCTACCTCGTGCTAGGCCTCATTCATTCCCTTTTCATGCCAATGGACGGACGCATCAAAGATTACATCGCGATGCCGAAGCAGAACGGCTATCAGTCCATTCATACCACCGTCATTACTAAAGACGAACAGGTCGTCGAATTTCAGATTCGCACAAAAGAAATGCATGACTACGCCGAGCGTGGTCTTGCGGCGACTTTCTACTACAATGAGCAGAAGCTCACTGCCGCCTATACCGAGGGGCGCGTCAGTCGCCTCCCGAGCCACCTTCTTTGGATAAAGGAGCTCCAGGAAACCGCCACAAAGCTCGCCTCAGGCGAAAAAGTCGACACCAAGAAACTCCGCCTCACTCTATTCGCCGATAAGATCTTTGTCTATACGCCAAAGGGCGATATTATCGACCTACCAAAGGGTTCAATGCCACTAGATTTTGCCTATCGGCTCCATAGCGAAATCGGCGCTGCTTGTACTGGCGCGAAGATTAATGGCAAGATGGTTAATCTCACCACGAAGCTCCAGAGTGGCGATATTGTCGAAATCCTTACAGCTAAAAATTCACAGCCAAATCCAGGCTGGCTCGACAAAGTCGGAACGAAGCATGCCCGCCACAAACTCCTCTCTCAGCTTCACACGATTCTACCAAATTTCGCCACCACTCCAGATACAACCAATACCCAAAAACCAACCACCAAGAAAACAAAACCAACGCCAAAGAAGAATAAAAAATAACATTTCATCAAAAAACCGCGCTCCAATTGCGCGGTTTTTTAGTCTTAATACCTCGAAGGCAACTCTCTCGAATAAGTAGTTATTGCTTGGCTGTAACGA
>CAMKFS010000007.1 GCA_946411935.1 uncultured Candidatus Saccharibacteria bacterium
AGCAAGGCCAAGAAGACGACCGCAAAGAAAGGCACTAAGAAAAGCACCAAGAAATCAACCAAAAAGGAGACTAAAAAATGAGATGTCTAGTTAATACACACTTACATCTCGCTATCGATAGCCTCCGCCAAAATCGTGGCCGCACTTTCCTATCCGCACTAGGCATTGCTATCGGTGTCGCAAGCATCGTCCTCATTCTTTCTCTCACCGGCGGCATCAATCATCTTATTAGCGCCAACAGCGACAAAGATAATGCCAACCTTATCCTCGTCCGCCCGTCCAATGGCAAAGAGGTGACTGACAGTATAATTGACGAGCTAACGAATACTAGCCAATATTCAAAATCCAATCTTACGCTTGAAGATGTCGATACCATTAAGAAGGTCGACAAAGTCAAGCACGTCGCTCCACTTGCAATTAGCAACTCCGCCATTACAATCGCCGAGAAGTCTTACCCTTCAACCACTCTCGTTGCGACAAATGATAGCCTCAAAGATATTCTTGGCCTTCAACTCAAAAGTGGCCAATTCCTCGATTACAGTTTGAAGAAGAATGTCGCCGTCCTTGGTTACCATGTCGCCGAACAACTCTTCGGCACTACCGAAGCCGCAACTCGCACCTTCACTTATAATGGTCAACAATTCATGGTCGTGGGTGTTCTCAACGAAATTAATGATCCAATTAACTTCAATGGCGTTGATTTTGACAACTCTATCCTTATCGACATCAACTTCGCCAGCACCTTTGAATCGTCAATCCAGATTCAGCAAATCGACATCCGCACCGAGACTACCGATGCAGTAAACGATACGATTTCCGCCATCAACGAGAAGCTTGAAAAAGCCAAAAAGACCAACAAAGATTACCAAATTATCTCCGGCAACGAAAATCTTCACCCAGCCGGTTCCCTTCTATCGATAATTTCAAATATGCTTACTCTTGTGGCTAGTATCTCGCTCGTCGTCGGCGGCGTTGGCATCATGAATATCATGCTCGTCTCCGTCTCTGAACGTACCCGCGAAATCGGCATCCGCAAAGCCGTTGGCGCTAGCTCCGGTCACGTTCTTCTCCAATTCCTCTTTGAATCGATCATCCTAAGCGTCATTGGCGGTCTTATGGGCTTCATTCTCGGCTACATCTTCGCCTTCCTTATCTCCCTCATTACGCCATTCGCACCACACATCTCCTGGCAAATTCTCGGCATCACCGGTGCCGTTAGCCTGATCGTCGGCGTTCTCTTCGGCGTCTACCCTGCCGCCAAAGCCGCCCGTAAGGACCCAATCACTAGCCTTAAATTCTACCGCTAGTCAATAGTTCAACAAAAAATCTCCGGTTTTATCCGGAGATTTTTTAGTCTTAAGCCGCTTCCCTTTCGACCTTTGGAAGCTCAATATTCATTGGTGGATTATTGAAGTATCCCGCTCCTACCAAGCCCATCAATTGTCCGAGTCTTTCGGCTGCCGAGCTACCGAACGAATCAAATTGACCGGTCAGCATCAAGCGACGTTCTGCTTCGCTATAACTGTTCCACTTTTCTACCGCCCTGTTAACTGCTTCAAGATTCGATGCTACGAAGCGTTCATGTGGTGCCCAGTTTTCAGAATTCATTACATCAGTCGGCGCCTTAGCTGCTGGAAGATCCCAGAGTTCGCCCTTACGAACACTTTCTGCGCGCTCGACCTTAGACTGCAAGTTCGCGAATTCATCATCCGAAACACTATCAATGTCTTTGTTCGACTTATAGCCAAGCGCTTCAAAGATATTAGCATGTGCACCTAGATACTTGCGGCGCTCAATCTTCTTTGCCTTTTCGGCTTCACTAAGCTCTTTATTTTCATCCTTAACCGGCTCTTCTTCCGAAACCTCTTCTACGACCGGTTCCTCTACAGCTTCTTCCGCTTTTGGCTCTTCGGGCTCACGCACGAATACGAAATCGCTCTCATCATCCTCAATCTCAACCGCATGTCCAAGCATTCTCTCTACAACGAGTCTAGTGAATACCTCACGGAGTCTCTCGTTTGGCAAATTAGCCAAGCTTTCAGAATTAAAGTAGCCAAGCTCGTTCAGACGTTGCTGATTCTTCGCAAACAAACTATCACAGAGTGCGCTACGTTTAGCGCTGTCGCCCGTTACAAATGATTCATCGAATTTCGCATCAAGCGCCTTGAACATGCCATCAATCATATCGTCGATCGACTCTTCTTCAGCTTCCGATTCAATTGCGCTCCCATCAGCTTCTTCCGTCTTGTCTTCTTCAGCGACACTTTCCTCAACATCTTCGGCCGCATCATTTTCGACTGCAGTTTCAGCGACTGCTTCTTCAGCCGTAGCCTCAGCAGCATTTTTCTCAGCTGCTTCCGGCTCTTCTTTCTTGCCGAAGCGTTCCGTAGCAAGTTGAGTAACCAAATTCTTAAAACCATCTTCACCAAGCGCTTTTAGCTGGCCAATTGCTTTAATCCCCAACTCTTCAAGGCGATTACCATACATCGCGAATAGCGACTGGAATCGTCTCCCACGCGGCAAATCGAGAATATTCGACACCTCTTCTTCGACCTTTGATGATTCATTTTCTGCATTTTCGGCAGCATCGCTTACTTCAGCATTATCCACTGAAGCCTCCTCTGCCATTGGCGCGTCCAAGCCCTTCATTGCTTCTTCGCCAAGTACTAAAGTACCAAGGCGCTTCAAGCCATCAGTTGACATCGATTCAAGATCAGCGCGAGTACGCACACCGCCAAGACGAATCGTCTGGAGTGCGACTTCAGAATTTGCTGTAAGCTGCTTCATAATTTCATCACGCAGCGACTTCTCGGCTGGTTCGTATTCGCTTGCTTGCTTGACGAATTCTGGCTGTTCAGCCTTATTCTCTTCAGCAACAGTAGCCGGTTCCGCCTGCTCAGCCTTATCTTCTTCAACAGCATCAGTCTGCTCGACCTTATTTTCTTCGGCAACATTATCCGGCTGCTCGGCTACCGCTTCAGCTGGCGCATCTTCGACAACAACATCGGCAGGCTCAGCAGCTGCTTCCGCTGGAGCTTCCTTCTGCCCAATCTTCGATACCAACTCCTCAAAAGCATCGTCATCCATCTCTTTAATCTGCTTCAAATTCGAAATGCCATTGTCCATTAGCACATCTTGATTCGCACGGAAAAAATCCTTACGCGCGCGAAGCTTATCGGCAGGATTATCGCGAAGCTCTGCACTATCTGCGCCTACGGTATGGTCTAATCTACTCTCATTTTCAGTGCTATTCTCGCCACGAAATTCTGGTACAGAATTCTGAAATGACTCACCCCAGCTATTATCGTCAGCTTGAGGATTATTCTCTGCGCTGGACAAATTTTCTCGCCTAGCTAAATTATCCATTTAAAATCACCTCTCTTAAAATATACTTATAATTATCCTTATGCTAATTATACCACAAGCACATTCATTATCACCATGCTGCCAAAAGCCCTTATTTGAGGTATAATTATTAGGATGAAAATTCTTGGAATCGAATCTTCCTGCGACGAAACCGCCGCTGCAATTATCGAAGACGGACAAAAAGTCCTGTCTAATGTTGTCGTGTCGCAAATTGATATCCATTCCGAATATGGTGGTGTTATTCCGGAAATCGCCGCCCGCTCTCATATCGAAGCTGTCAATCCAGTCATCAAGAAAGCCCTCAGCGACGCCAACGAAACACTTGATTCTATTGACGCAATCGCCGTCACCCACACTCCTGGTCTTGTCGGCAGCCTTCTTGTCGGCACCCTTGCCGCTCGCACTCTCGCTATCCTTCATAACAAACCTTTTTACCCTACCCATCACCTCAAATCTCATATTTATGCCAACTGGCTCAGCGGCTACCAGCCCGAATTTCCGCTCCTAGCAGCCGTTATCAGTGGCGGTCACACTCAAATCATCTACATGGAGCGCCACGACCATTTCGAAATCATCGGCAGCACGCGTGACGATGCCATAGGCGAATGTTTTGACAAAGTCGCCAAAATACTCGGCCTGCCTTATCCAGGCGGCCCAAACATCGCGAAAATAGCCTTAAACGGCAATTCTAATCGCTATCAGCTCCCGATTCCAAAAGTAGATGGCCTCGATTTCTCATTCAGCGGCATCAAGACTGCCGTTCTTAGAGCCGTTCAAAAAGAGCTCAATCTTCCTATTACCACCCCTTCCCATGAACTAAAAGAACACCTATCCGAGCAGCAAGTTGCCGATTTCGCTGCCAGCTTCCAGCAAACTGCCGTAAATATCATCATTAAAAAACTCCGAAAAGCCACCGAACTTCACCCTGAAACAAAATCGATCTTACTCGCCGGCGGTGTCTCCGCCAACCAACTTCTTCGCGACGAGCTTCACCGAGCCTTCGATGCAACTCATCAAGTCTACGTTCCAGAATTCAAATACAGCACCGACAATGGCGCCATGGTTGCTTCTGCCGCCTACTACTCAATTCAATCTGGAGAAAAATCGAGCGACCCATACTCGCTCGACATCTCCCCTCGCTCGGTTATTTGCTAGTTTCTACTTTACGTACGACTTTCGTCTTTCGTTTTTGCATCTTTTTAATGCCATCACGCGCCGCATTTCGCATACCCCTAAGCGCCTTCATGCCAGCTTTTTTCGCATTATTAAGGCGATACTTGCCGGGCTGCAAAATCAAGCGAAAACCACCCACATATTCCTCGATATCTACTCCAAATCCGCTCTTAAATTCAAGCAATTTGTTGCTATCCGAAAAATCACCGTCAATTCCGTAAAAATTCGCCCGCTTTACGCCCTTCTCTAGACAGTCCTCTAGCAGCCAATCTTGCAAGAAAGTCATCCCATTCAGCTTCTTGTAGCGCTGCGTCGTGCCAGAGATAAAGCTCACCACTTCATTCGGATGATAAATCAAAATTCGCCCTGCCACGACCGCCTTATCCTCTTTGCGTCGCGCCACGATAAATCGCGTCTGCTCACCCCAAGCATCCCACATCCACTCATAATAAGACAAATAACGGCTCACTACGCCATTTTTATGGTTGCTCTGATCAACCGCCTCGGCAAGCAACGGAATTTCTGACTTTTCCTTCAATTCATAGACTTCAAGCTCCGGGCTAATTTTGCGCAATTTATTGCGCACATTTTTTTTGTAACTCGCGCGAATTTCGTCAATATTTTTAAAACCGCGCAAATTTTTTATTGCCATCCAGCGATTCGCCTTGTTCTCGAGCTCAACCGTTCGCCCCATATAGCTAAAACCAGCATCCGAAAAAGCCTTTTCTATCTTGGAACTGTCAAATTTCTCCAAAACCTCGCCTTTAACATCGCGAATCGAAATAAGATCCGGCGGGAATACTTCTAATGCGATAAATTTATGCGTTTTCGCAAATTCGACTATCGATTTTATCCAATACTTCACAAGTTTTGTGTTCGAATAATCCAAAATCGGCCCAAGCTGCACGAGCGCTTCCCCGCCCCGCTCCATCAGCAAGCAGCCAGCCAATACTTTCGACTCATCTTTCACGCCAAGCAAATAGACATTCCAGCCCATTTTTCGACGAAGCTCCGCCCGCTCTGCTGACTGAAAAAAATTCCCGCAGGCCTGCTTACGTTCAAACTTTCGAAACTCAGCGTCAGTTAACTCCACAAAATTCATATATCTATTATACTCCATCAGCGCATGCGGTATAATCTACTTATGAATTACGAGGAGTCCAGTCAAAAAATCCGCGAACAGCTCGCGGCACTCAGCCAAACCAAAGCCGAAGATTGGCATCTCTGTCTCAAAGCACGTTTCGGCATGGCAATAGTTTTTGAGGCAATCCGCGACAAACTTGGTGCCGGCGAAGTCATTACGACTCCTTACACTTGTATTACCTCTATTAACCCGATTCTTGTGTCCGGCCTCACACCCGTCTATCACGATATTGATAAAAAAATCCTCAGTACCGGCAAGCCCGACGATAAATTATCCAAAGGCAAAACTCGCGCAATCGTCATGCAACATACTCTCGGCATGATTGGCAACAAAGAAAACCTTCGCAAATATGCCGACAAACATAGAATCCTCCTGATCGAAGATTCAGCTCACTGCATTTCTCGCTTTGCCCGCGACAAAAATGGCGAAATTCTTGCCGATATTTCCATACATTCCTTCGGCGTCGAAAAAGTCCTCACTGGCACAAAATTCGGTGGCGCTATCTGGATTAATCCCTTACTCCGTCAAAAAAATCCAGAGCTTCACGAGCTAATTACTAATAAATTCGCCAAGCTCAAGCAGCCAGATTTCCATATGGCCTTCCGCGTCCGGACTTACCGCCTCAACAATGCCGTCATTCAACGCCTGCACGGCAGACTTCGTCGCGGCTTCCGCAATTTCGAAATCAAAGCCGGACTTCTCGAGCCGCCAATCTACCCATTTGAGCAAGACGGCCACCAAGACGAAGCACGCACAACCAACAAATATATCAACGAACGCATACTAAATCAGCTAAAAATCCTCAAGACTAACTATATTCGCCGAGAAACTAATGTTGATTTATATCACACGAAGCTTAAATCGAAACATTTTAGCAAAATCACCAAATTAAAAGAACCACTCCTAGCCTACCCGATCGAATTCAAAGATTCCGCCAAAGCCAACGAAGCTTACGATCTTTTGTCGAGTCAAGGATTCTTTATTCGCCGTTGGTACTCACCTCTGTTATATCCCGGACCAAACAAACTAAAAATCTACCGCTATAATCCAGCAAATACTCCAATTGCCGAGGATATCTGCAATCGAATTCTCTGCCTTCCGACTGACCTTACTGCAATTGAAACTAACAAAATTATCAAATTGCTCACAGACCAAAAATCCCTTGTGGAAAAAGCTGTGGAAAAGTAATTATTTATCAAAATATATCACCAGACGCATAAAGTAATGAAAAATCCCGCTCTAAAACCTCATTTTCTTCAATCAGAAATCTGGGAAGACTTCCAGAGAGCCGAAGGCTACGAAATTTTTCGTGAAAATGGCAAAAATTATGCATTTATGGCAATTTTGAAGCCAACTTCCCTCGGAAATTACCTGTTTCTCCCTTACGGTCCAACTTTAAAGGACAAATCCGCCCTAAAATCCGCCGCAGTCGCAATCAAAAAATTCGCAAAAGAAAAAAATTGCATTTTTGCTCGCATTGAGCCCACAATTCCCTTCTCTGCGGCCGAAATGAAGAAAATCGGCGCCAAAAAATCGCACCATTTTGATCCAGAACATACTTGGGCGATGGACCTTGCTCAATCTGAGGACGAAATCGCGCAAAGTATCGGCAAAAACAAAATGCGCGCCTGGAAAAACCGCAAAAATAAAGGAATTTCCGTCCGCACCAGCAAAAAAGCGGAAGATTTAGAAATTTTCTTCAAATTTTACGAATCCGTCGCCGCAAAAGATAATTTTCAGACAAATGAGCGAAAATATCTCGAAAACCAGCTAAAATTCGACTTTGCTACCCTCTATATCGCGGATTATTCTGACGAAAATGGCAAAAAAATCCCAATTGCCGCAACCATCATGTACACAGGCGAAGACGCCTCGTATTACGCCTACGCCGGAGCCGATTACAAATTTCGCAAAAAAGAAGCCGGCGCTATTCTTCTCATTCAGATGATTTTCGACGCCAAAAACGCCGGCAAAAAAATCTTCGATTTTTGGGGTATAACCACCTCAGACAGCCCGAAAGACCCCTGGTACGGATTCACAAAATTCAAAAAGTCCTTCGGCGGCTACCAAATCGACTACGCCGGCACATACGACATCCCAATCAACCACTCAAAATACCGGATCTATTCCCTGCTCCGCCCGATAAACAGATTAAAGCGAAAAATCAAAAGATAAGCCCTCGAGTAAACGAGGCTTATTTTTTCGAATCTTTACCGGACAACGACCCATTAAATTCATCTAAATCAAACAGCGGCCGCTTCCCTTCATCGATGATTTTTTGCGCCTTTTTAAGCAACTTATTCAGCGCCAACTCAGAATTCGCCGATCCTACATGAATCGTCTTCACTAATTCCCCATTTTTCTTCCAGCAAACCTGAACGCCAGTCGCGCCGCTTGCCGTCGGAAATTTTCGAATAAAAGCCATAGCTACATTTTAACATTTCACCACAATTTATACACATAAAACAGACACTAAACCGATTATGCTTACCTGTATATTAGACACTACTTGCTTTAGCATCCCGCTTACGTTATAATGAAATTATCAAGCGAGTTACATCGTTTGGTAGGTTAACGACGCAGAACAGTAGGCGGGTGAGATACATTACGATACATTTTGCTAGTTTGTCAAGTTTCACGTGAAAGTGATTATGCTATTTTGCATTCATTTTTCATGTGAAATTATTTTTATGCTTAAATCCTACCCCTGTTAAAGCAGGGAAGCCAAAAAATACTACTCATCCAAACCCCATAAATACCTCCAAAAAATCACCTCAAAAATATGTCATAATATACATCCAACAATACCACTTTAACGTAAACCGAAACCACCCCTGTTAAAACCCTGAACCAATGTGGTATAATAATCATATGAAATTTAGCAAAGCTTACGAACCGGACCAATACGAGCCAGAAATCTACGCACTCTGGGAAAAATCCGGTGCCTTTAAACCTACCGAAAATAAAAAAGCCGAGAACTATACCATTGTCATGCCTCCGCCGAATGCAAACGGTAACCTCCACATCGGCCATGGCCTCACAATTGCTATCGAGGATATTCTCACTCGCTACCATCGCCTAAAGGGAGCTAACACCTGGTATATTCCTGGCGCAGATCATGCCGGCTTCGAAACATGGGTAGTTTACGAACGCAGACTCGAGGCAGAGGGGAAGACTCGTTTTGACTACGATCGCGACACCCTCTACAACAATGTATGGGACTTCGTTCACGAACAACGGGGAAATATGGAGCTTCAGCTCCGTGCTCTTGGCGCATCCTGCGACTGGGATAGCCTCACTTTCACCCTCGACCAAAAAGTCGTAGATACCGTCTACAATACTTTCGAAAAACTCTGGAAACAAGGTTTAATCTACAGAGGTAATAAGCTCGTAAACTTCTGCACTAAACATCAGACTGCCTTCGCCGATATTGAAGTTACCCACAAAGACGAGAAGAGCAAACTTTGGCAAATCGCATATCCGCTCGTTAAGCCAAAGAATGGCATCGAAGAAATCATCGTCTCTACAACCCGCCCAGAGACGCTTCTAGGAGATACAGCTGTAGCAGTTAACCCCGAGGATAATCGCTACAAGAACATAATCGGTCAGAAAGTCAAGCTACCGCTCACCGACCGTGAAATAGAAATTATCGCCGACGAGCATGCCGATCCAGAATACGGAACCGGCGTCGTCAAGATTACTCCAGCGCACGATCCGAACGATTACGAAGTCGGCATGCGTCACAATCTCGACATGATC
This sequence comes from uncultured Candidatus Saccharibacteria bacterium, assembly GCA_946411935.1. GTDB lineage: Bacteria > Patescibacteriota > Saccharimonadia > Saccharimonadales > Saccharimonadaceae > UBA2834. The sequence goes on from CAMKFS010000007.1 coordinate 9,443, forward strand.
ACCGTCATCGGCTTCGACGGCAAAATGACCGCCACCGCAGGTGCTAATTACGAAGGCCTCACGACTACCGAGGCGCGCCAGAAAGTTCTCGCCGATCTAGAAGAGCAGGGCCTCCTACGCGGCGAAGAGCCAATCGTACACTCCGTCGGCCACTGCTACAAATGTGATACCGTTATCGAGCCTCTTCTCAAGGAACAGTGGTTCATTAATGTCAAACCGCTCGCCCAGGCTGCAATCGATGCACTAAACAAGGGTGAAATCAAGTTCCACCCAGAGAACAAAAAACGCATTCTCATCAACTACCTAAAGAACATCAAGGACTGGAATATCTCCCGCCAAATCCCATGGGGCATCCCAATTCCAGCATTTCAAAATGTCGACGACCCAACTGATTGGATCTTCGACAAACGCGTCGACCAAATCGAAATCGAGAAGGACGGCAAAACTTATCGCCGCGACGAAGACACATTTGATACTTGGTTCAGTTCCGGTCAGTGGCCATATATCACCACCAGCGACCGCAAGCAGCATTATCCAACTAGCGTCATGGAAACTGGCGCTGACCTCTTATTCCCATGGGTCAGCCGCATGATTATGCTCGGCCTCTACAATACCGACAATGTCCCATTCCACGACGTCTACATGCATGGTATGGTCCTAGACGAAAAGGGCCAGAAGATGTCCAAGTCAAAGGGTAACGTTATCAACCCAATCGAAATTGTCGCCAAATATGGCTCCGATGCGCTACGCCTCGGCCTCATTGCTAGCCGCAGTGCCGGCGTCAATCAAGCCTTCAGCAGCAGCAAAGTCATCGCCAGCCGCAATCTCTGCAACAAGCTCTGGAATATCTCGCGCCTCATCCAAGACATGGTCGACAACGCCGAAAAGTCAAAGGGCGAAGCCGAATGCATCAGCAATGGCGAAGATTGGATTTGCCGCGAAATCGACAAGACCAACAAAGAAATCCAGAAACTCCTAGACCATTATCGCTTCGCCGAAGCTGGCGACGCCATCTATGATCTTATCTGGAACAAATACGCAGACTGGTTCCTCGAAGGCGAAAAACTCTGGAAGAACATTCCACTCCTTAAGACCACCCTCGAACAAATCCTCATCATGCTTCACCCATTCGCTCCATTCGTCACCGAAACAATTTGGCAAGCGCTCAGCTGGACCGAGGGCATGTGCATTACGCAAACATGGCCTGAGACGCTCAAATATAGCCCTGCAAAGGCCAAGAACTTCGAAGAGCTTATAACTATCGTCACAAACATCAGAAGCCACTTCCAGAGCCTCCCAGGCGCTGGTAGCTATCCAGTCGCGTTCTATGACGATAAGCTTGTTTATGACAACCAACTCCTCATCCAGCATTACACCAAAGCTCCAAGCGTCCCACAAATTAACCCAGACGAAGCAAACGGTCTCCATCTCGCTATCGCTGGCCATCCAAACATCTATCTCGAAATCCCAGCCGACATTCATGCCAAATACAAGGCAAATCTCGAGGATCGCATCCTTAACCTCGGCAAAGAAATCGAAGTCCTCGAAGCTCGCCTCCGCAATCCAAACTACGTGAAAAAGGCGCCAAAAGAGCTTGTCGACGAGACCAAAGAACAGCTTGAAACCAAACAAAAGCTCCTCGACGACATGAAAGCCGAATTCGAGCTCGTCTAATCAAACGCAAGAGAGCAGGGCGAAACCTGCTCTTTTTGCTTACCCTTGACATTTTATCAATTCTGTGCTATACTTAAACAGATATGATGCCTCGGCATCTATAGCAGGTCGATCATAGGAGGGAGGGATACTATGAAGGAAGCAAATGTTTTGACTTTTTCTACAAGAGAAATTAAGCCAAAAGGGAGCATCAAGGAGCCAGGATCAACCATCGTGCTATTTCCGCCAATGGTAAATATGCACAAAGAGGAAGAAAAAGTTGATTATGACTCACTAAAAGACTCCGCATTTGACTGGATAATGTCAATTATCGAATACCGCGGCGGAACAAACGATACGCTCAGACTCAGCAATCTGAATTCGCTGGTCTTCAACTACGGAAATCACGTATCCATGTTCGAGCGAGACGGCATTGCATACATGCGCGTATACTGGCAGTCATCAAACAAGTCTATCATTTACGAAATAAAGGGCTACGATAAAATAAAGAAGAACAGCCCAGAGTCAACAAGACTTCTCTTGATGAATGGCATCTACGCCTTTCTGCACGCCGAGGATCCAGACAAATGCAAACAGATATTTCAGACGACCTAAACCTCAAGCCCCCACTACTGTGGGGGCTTTTTCACTCTTGACAAAACATAAGTTTTTTGCTATATTGTCTACATTGGGTATCGCAAAAACAAACAAACAGTCACAAAAAGGAGTTCATTGTGAGCGAAACTATCAACAGCAATCCAGGCGAAAAAATCAACACAGAAGAATGGGATAATTTAGGTGCGACCGAAGAGCAGACGCCTGAAGCGGTTGAAGAAACAAAAGAAGATACTGTAGAAGAGCCCCAGGACGATCTCCGTGCTGCAATCTCCGCAGACAACGAAAAGAAGGCAGAACCAGAACCAAAGCGCTTCGTCCTCCCAGATGGACGTGTCATCTTTGGTACAGACGAAGATTATCGTGATGCTCTCGTAAATATGCGCGAAGCACAATAATAAAACTCACGGTTTTAAAGAGCAGGCGAAAACCTGCTCTTTTTTGCTTGCCCTTGACAAAATACGTCAAGTATGCTAGAATATACACAGTATCTCTCCTAAAGCGGGAGTTCCGCTTAAGGTTCGATTCTTTCTCAGAGGAGGTGGGATTATGAGAAAAGGAAAAAGCAGAGTACTAATCAGAAGGTACGGACAAAAAAGCGTCCTGTACTTTCGCAACTTTGTATATAGCCCGTCAAAGGGTGAGTGTAGTGAAGCTTTAATGGCGGCAATCGGCGCCGGCAGATGTTCATACGGAGACGTATCGCAAGTCAGCCACGGCGAAATCAGTCTATCATTTAACCCATTAAAGCAGAGTAGAAAAACAAGAAAAAACCTCGAAAATGAGTTCAAGCAACTCATTGAGGCGCACAACTAAATACGAGCCGGCCAAAGCGCCGGCTTTTTTCTAGGCTCTTGACTTTTTAATCCGTTTATGCTATATTGAAATATATAAACAGAGCAAAAACAAACATGGCAAAATACGAGACATTAAATAGCTACGAAAACGAAGAGACCGAATTAGACAAGCAATATAAATCTATAATTGCAATGTTTAATAAAAATCGCGCCTCAGCCGAAGATTTCTCCTCCCCGCGTCGCGACCAAGATGAACTCTATCAAGATGTACATTTTGTCAAAATGAAAGAGCGCGAGTTTGCCCAAAAAAATGGCGAGTTCAACTCACTCGATGATGACAAAGCCCTAGAGGGCATCCTATTCTATATGGGTAATAACGATCAGTTATTCGCCGCGGATAGCTTCTCCGAACCAGGTTCTGACTACGACGACTACGCCAGTGGCGTCGATGTTATCTTTGGTCTCATTAGCGATAAGAAGGGCGAGCACGATACTTGCTTTAGCGTTGACGCCTGTACGGCCATGAGTAAACGCGCCGTAGCGGAAAAATTCAGTACAGCAGATTCCCATTCCGTCGGCGACGCCCCAGGCTGTAGTATCATCAAGTACTACCAGCATGAAGGAAAGAAAACGAATTTAGGCCGTAAGCCGAATTATATTGTCGGCGTCTCCCCAGCCGCCGTCTCCGAGGCAGCCGGACGCTTTGAGGTACACGAAGAATACTCTATTGCTTACGAAGCCGATGAAGACCTCCGCAAAAAAGTTCTCATCGAAATACTCGTCCAAGCTCAAAGCGGATTTAGGGCTTGTAAGCTCATCGAGAATCCTAGCGATCGGACTAATCGTATTTACGAAATACATCACAAAGTTCATTCCGCCTGCGTAGAAACCCTTTATAAACTATACGGAATTAATAAAAACGATACAGACGCTCCCCAAAAATTCGAAAAATTCATCAGAGAGTCTATTGAAGAATACAAAAGAACCGACGATGTATTTGATTCAATTTTTAGAGAAGCAGCGCGTCGAAGAGATGTCATTAACAACAAAAGGAAAGCCCGCAAAGCTGCAAGAGCTCGCATGACCCAACAGGGCACAGCTGCCAACCCAAATCCAAAGCCAGCTTAAAACGCTAGTTTCTCTTGAATCTCTTTAAACTCGTCTTCGGTTAAACTCAAAGTTCGACCATATTCCCATGTTTCATCCATCGGCATCAGATGCACATGTGCGTGCGGAACGTCAGTGCCAATTACTTTCATTAAAGTCCGGCGCCCAGATACCTCTTCCATATGCGCTGCGACTTTTTTGACGGCCGCCCACAAAGCGTGATAATCCTCATCTGAAAGCTCGTAAATCTTGTCAACTTCCGCCTTCGGCACGACTAGCGTGTGCCCCTTGCTCTCGGGATTAATATCTAGAAACGCAAATATCTTCTCATCTTCATAAATCTTATAAGATGGAATCTCACCTGCAATAATCTTAGAAAAAATGCTTGCCATATATACTCCTTTCCTCCATTTTAGCAGAAAAAAACACCGGGCTTTTCAGCCCGGCTCTTTCACTTCCCAAAGAAGTTTGATTACAATTTGCCCCGGAATATCATTCGATACCAAAGCATACTTTGCGCCTCGCCTAAGTGCCTTCGGAATAGCAACTCGACCTTTCGGATCAATTTTCCTAATTGCACACTTTGGCACACCCGGCTTCCCGTCATATGATTCAACATGTATTAAGTCGAAATTTTCATCCGTTACATAAATCATAATCGTTCTGCCGGCCAGCAGAGAATTATAACTATTAATATTTATTCGTCCTTGACTATCAAAGACACTACCAGAATAAAACCGCACATTTATCACCTCCTCCATAAATGCGTATAAAAAATATGACCACTGGTCGTCTGTTCTGGCGGAAGCGAGAGGATTCGAACCTCCGAGACGTTGCCGCCTACACGATTTCGAGTCGTGCGCCTTCAACCACTCGGCCACGCTTCCACCTCCTATCTTATCACATAATCACCCCTAACGCGACCAAAAGGGCAACAAAAACCCGCCATTTCGGCGGGTTTATCTTATTCGTCGGCCTCTCCTTCGTCGACTTCAGAGCCGTCATCACTCTTTTCGTCAAAGTTCCACCCGTTATCATAGGGATGCCCACTATCGTCAACTAAGGAATTATCATAACCCTCAGGCAACCAACGCTCCCAATCTGGATTCGTTTTCGTTCCAGGAATTGGTCGTTTTTCTTTTTCTGCACCCATATCAATCTCCTTTTTCAAAATTATACACAATTAGAACTGCTCGTGCACCTACACATTTCTAACCCCAATTCGAAGACAAAACCGTTCAAATGGGAATTTTCTTATTGCCTTCCGCGGTTATTAATTCGAGAATAAAAGACGTCAGATTGGCGTTTTCTTCGTGCGAAGCGCGGTTATTGACCGAGCGAGCACAAAAAAACGCCGAGATGGCGTTCTTTTAACTCGAATTATGGTACACCCGATACGATTCGAACGTACGACCTTTGGCTCCGCAAGCCAACGCTCTATCCAACTGAGCTACGGGTGCATATTACATGTGGATCAATATACGCCAGTGAGTATTTCGCACTGCAAAACGCCCAAAGGACGTATACTTCCACCGTTCAAAGATTAAACGAGCGTCATGCCAGCAAAAAGCAAATCATGATAAACGCTATTATAGCACATTTTCTCAAGAAATGGTATACTTATTTTATGGCAAATACGCAGAAGAAATCCGGACTCAAACCAAAATTTCAAAAAGCCAAAGCAAAATTCTTTAAAACTTACTACAGCAACCCTGCAAAAGATTTAAAGATTATTGCTGTTACAGGCGCAAACGGGCGGGATATCACTGCACATTACTTACAAGAAATCCTTAAAAGTCGCGACAACCGTACTGGGCTAGTTATTAACCCAAAGAGTACGTCCGACCTCTATAAACGTTTATTTAAGATCTGGAAAACTGGCACTGATTATGCCGTCGTTTCCGTCGACAGTGTCGCACTCGCCAACCACTTTTTCTATGGCATGCCGATTTACGCTGCCGTCATTACAGACGACATCAACAACGGCTCGCTCGACGCTCAGCCAGATGACGCACGCGCAATTCTTTTCAATACCAAACCAGACTTCAGCATCCTAAACCGCGACGATTCAAATTATCAAACCTTCGTCGAATATCCGAGCAAAACCGCAACTTTCTCTTATGGCAATAATCATGATGCCGACCTGAAGGTTACTCCGGGCAAAATTTACAAGATGGGCGCCGAGGCTACCATCGCCTACAGCGGCGAGCGCTTCGAAGTTGCCACTTATATTACCGACCCGGCCGCCAGCCTCTATATGGGCGCCGCCGCAATGACTGCCTTCGCCCTTGGCTTTGACTCCGATGCTATCGTCGATGGCATCGCTAATTACGAACCAGGAACACCAAAAGAGAAATGATCAATCAAAAACTCCTAGTATCGGGTGCAGACTTTTTTGCGGATGAATTCGAAATTAATCCGTACTATACCGATAATACTATTGACGTTAAAAAAGCAATGGCCGAGCATGCCGAAATAATTGACTGTTTCAAGCAAGCTGGCATTGAAATCATCAAAGTCGACCCACCAAAAGATTGCCAGGATGGCGTTTATACAGCCAACTGGGCGCTCGTTAAAGACGGCGTCGCCATTATGTCACGCCTCCCAGAAGCCCGAAAAGGCGAGGAAGCCTACGCTAAACAGCAGCTCGAAAAGCTCGGCATCAAATGTCTCGATGCTCCAGACGACTATCTCTTCTCGGGGCAGGGCGACTCGCTCCGCTGTGGCAATTATCTCTTTGCTGGTCGCGGATATCGCTCTGATCCAGAAGCTCAGCGTTTCGCCGCCACCGCCCTCGGTCTAGATCTTATTCAACTTCACACGAAACCGCAGCTTAACGATGATGGCACCGAGCACATCAACCCTTTCACCAATCACGCTGATAGTTTTTGGTATGACCTTGATCTTGCTCTCGCTATAATTGACGAGCATACTATCGCCTACTGTCCCGAAGCTTTCGATGACGAATCGCGCCAAAAACTCGAAGACATCAAAAATCTCGACAAAATTATCGTTGACTTCGACGAATGCACTAAAGGCTTTGCCTGCAATATGGTCAGCACTGGCAAATATGCCATTATGTCCAATAAGGCGCCAAAACTCCAAAAAGCGCTTGAATCTCGCGGCATCAAATGTCTCACCCCTGACGTGACCGAGCTCAAAGAGGGCGGTGGCTATATTCGTTGCGTAAGTCTCTGGATTAATTAATATTTTTTAGCTATAATTTATAAAAGATACAAACTTAGTTAGGAGTTATTTTTATGAGCGAAAATGTTCTTGGCGCCAACAAGGCCCCAAAAACCGAAAAGAAATCTAACGCCGGCATTATCGTTGCAATTATCGTTGCAGCAGTCATCATCGCTGGCGGTGTCGTAGCAGCTATCTTGCTACTCCCACAGCTCACCAAGGGCGACGACAACAACAGCAACGACAGCAACAGCTCTCAGACCGCTGACAACAACGACGGCGACAATAATAACGATGATAACGGCAACGACGGCAAGTTCAGCAAGCCAGCTAAGGTTGACGATGCTTACTTCGTAAAAATCGGCAAGAAAAAATACACCTTCCGCAGCAAGCTTTCCGACCTCAGCGAATCTGGCTACGAAGTCAACAGCAAGGTAGAGAACGAAAAAGTTCCAGCCGGTAAATATATGATCATGATCGGCGGCGGTTATCTTTCCAACAAGACAGATGATACTAGCATCAAGGTCACCCCTTACAATGATTCCAACAGCGATACCACTTTCCCAAATGCTATGCTCGGTAGCGTCACTATTAGCGACACTTACGACAAAGATGAGCAGGCAATTCTCGAAAAGATCGAATTCTACGGCGGCATCCATCTTGGCAGCAGTCGCGAAGACCTCATCGAAGCCTTCGGCGAGCCAGACGAATCAAAAGAATACGACAACTACAAGGGCGGAAAATACGAAAAAATCGAATACTCTGCTAAAACTTGGAAGAAGTTTGAATTCCAGGTCGAAGACGGCAAAGTCACCGAAATGGAATGGACCAACTACGGCGACCTCAATCGTTAATTACTGATTGAACAAAAATATCTCCCAAACGGGAGATATTTTTTATAGTTTCTTGAGCGCCTTTTTTATTTCATCTAATTCGTAATAATCGTGTGCGCCGTCTGCGCGCTCTATTGTCTTCTCATTGCCTTTACCAAGGAAGAGAACCGTATCATCCTTCTTAGCTAACTTGCAACACTCTTTAATTGCGCTAGGCCTATCGAGAATCTTAATCAAATCTACATCATCCTTTTTGCCGCTTTTACGTGCGCCTACAGCAATCATCTCGAGAATTTCCTCTCCAGGCGTATCGCGGTCATCTTCTTCGGTCAGAACGACAATATCAGCATACTTACCCGCAATCTCACCCATCGGCTCACGCTTCGACGGATCGCGACGTCCACCGGCCGAACCAAACATCACTATCAAGCGGCCTTTTGTCGCCTTCTTCATATCCGGAAGAAGCTTCTCGAAGGCGTCCGGTGTATGCGCATAATCCATAATCGCCGCAAACTTTTGCCCGCAATCAATCTTTACCATACGGCCTTCGACTTCAGTTAAAGCATAAATACCATCCGCAATTTGCTTATCTGTCAAACCAAGCCTGCGTCCAACTGCCACACAGGCAAGGGAATTAGACACGTTAAACTGACCAGCAATTCGCGTCTTAATCTTTAGACCATCTGAAGTTTCATACTCTACGCCATCGGGCTGCATCTTTACCTTCTTAGCTCGCAGAGTACCGCTCTTAATGCCATAAGTAACATAATCATCAACGTCACTCTCGAAGAACTTTACCGAAGGATCATCGGCGTTAATAATGCCATATTTTGCTTTCTTAAAGAGTTTGCGCTTCGCATCACGATAACGCTCAAAGGTCTTATGATAATCCAGGTGTTCATGCGTCACATTCGTCAACACTGCCACCTCTATCGGAATACCTAAATCACGGTGCTGCGACAATGCATGACTCGTTAATTCAAGCACCAAATATTTCGCGCCAGAATCCGCAATCGTCTTAATTCGCTGATTCAATAGCCTTACGTCCACCGTCGTCATATGTTCTTTTTGCTCATGAATTTTATCGACACCCCAGCCGACCGTCGTCATTACGCCAGCCTTATAGCCGGCATGATTTAACATCTTCCAAATCATAAACGAAGTCGTTGTCTTGCCATTCGTGCCGGTCACACCGATTACGGTCATCTTACGTCCAGGAAAGCCCTTCAGCGTGCCAAATAATACCGATTTCCCAATGTGATAGGGAACAACTGCGGAATCATAAAACGGAATTTTCTCTTTTATACCCATGTATTAATTTTAACACTTATTTTCCCGTGTTATACTCTATAGAAGTAAACTATGCTGGTTCATTTCTAGAGAGGCGGTGATTAATGTGTCGAGAAAACAATATCTCATCTGGCTTTTGCCCATTATCTGGCTAGTAGTAACTATTTATCTAACTTTTCAAAATGGCGATTCTAGCGGGAAACTCTCTCATATTATCGCCGAAAAAATCTGTGTCATTTTTAATTCCTCACGGAGCGCCCATGACTGCGAAGTAATCATTCGTGAATTAGCTCACTTTGGTATCCACTTCGTCTTAGCATTCCTAACTTCGCTAGCCGCATATTATGGCCGCGAAGATCCCTTCCGTCCGGCAATCGCCACGCTTATTGTTTGCACCATTGTCGCGATTACTGACGAGATCGGACAGCTCTTCATTGCTGGTCGCTTCTTCGAGTTCTTCGACATTATCGAGAATATGCTCGGAATTATCTATGGCACAATGTGCTTTGTCCTTTGTAAAGGAGTCGCAATGCACATTAGAGCCGCCCGCAACTAAAGGGCGGCTTTTTCTGCTAAAATAGTAATGAATGGAGGAAAAATGAGTAAATTTGACGATCAATACCTAGATCTCTGCGAAAAAATCCTAAAGCATGGCGAGCGCATCGTTAATTACGCTACAACCGACAAGCGAAAAGATAGCGGCACGAAAAGCAACATTCCAGATCACGCCGCCCAGGGAGCGCTTCAATCCGCGACTATTCGCCTCCCACACCAAATTCTTCAATTCGACCTCTCAGAAGAGTTCCCAATTCTTACTACGAAATTTGTCGCTTTTAAGACTGCCGTCCTCGAGATGCTCTGGATCTACCAGCAGCAAAGCAATGATGTTCGCTGGCTCCACGATCGCGGCATCAAGATTTGGGATGAATGGGAAATTCCAGAAGACGGCAAATATCAAGGTCGCGAATGGGACCCAAAGGAATTCGCTCACACTATCGGCACCGCCTATGGCTGGATCGTCAAACGCTACCAACTCACTCAGAGCCTCATCGAAACTCTCAAGACTAATCCAGGCAACCGCCGCATGATTATGTCTCTCTGGCAGAACGAGTGGCTCCCAACCGCCGCTCTCCCTAGCTGCGTCTGGAATACTCAGTGGCACGTATCAAAGGCCGACAGCAAGAAGCCTCGCCTCAACATGATGGTCACCGTTCGCAGCAACGACGTCCCGCTCGGCATGCCATTCAATGTCGCACAGTACGCTGTTTTATGCCACCTTATCGCCCAGTCTGTCGGCATGGAAGCAGGGCAGATGACCTATGTTATTAACGACGCCCATATCTACGAGAACCAAATCGACGGCATCAAGGAACAACTCCGTCGCCGCGACGAAAAGCTCGCTAAAGACGGCAAGCTTTATGATGCGCCAAAACTTTGGATTAACCCAGACATTAAAGATTTCTTCAAATTTGACAGCAGCAAAGAACTCAAAGACATCAAGCTTATCGACTATCAGCACCAAGGTAAAATTAAAATGGATGTGACCGCGTAATGAGCTTTTCTTTAATTGCCGCAATCGGCCAAAACAACGAATTAGGCAAAAAAGGCGGCCTCGTCTTTAAAATCCCTGGCGACCTCAAATTCTTCAAGAAGGTCACCACTGGCCACCCGGTTTTTATGGGCCTCAATACTTGGCGTAGCCTCCCAGGCAAACTTCCAAATCGCGAGCATTTCGTTCTCACCCCAGATGTTGCCGAAATCGCTAACGATGACGTAAATCCAGTCACTAATCTCGACGATTTTATCGCCGCACATAAAGATTCCGATGAAGAGATCTTTGTCATTGGCGGCGGCATGGTCTATAAGCAAATGCTCCCGCATTGCAACAAACTATATCTTACCGAAGTTCATGCCAGCGACGCCGATGCCGATGTCTTATTCCCAAATTTCGATCATTCTCTCTATAAAAGAGAAGTCCTCGCGCGCGGCGAGGACAACAATATCTCTTACGATCACGTTCTCTATACTAAAGGCTAAAGTGCCCGATAATGCCCCTCATCATCTACACAGTTCTCTACACCATGGAAGACATTTTTCTGCTCTTGGTTTAGAGAAGAGCAAGGAATTTCAGCCTGAGTGCCATATAATTCCTTCCAGGTAGCACCGGCCTTATTTTCTTTATACATAAATAATTCGTAGCCACTACCAGTCGTTCCAACAGAACCACTGGCGATGATATATTTACCACCTTCGGCCATCTTTATTACAATATCCGTATAGCTAGTCAAATCACCATCGATCTGTTTTGCAGCAGCTTTCAAACCATCAAAGTCGATGTTAATCACATCCTTCTGAACAGTTGGCTCTGTCTTCGTATCGTCCTTTGTATCAGATGCGTCGCAGTCCTTAGCCGCCGCTGCAGACTCTTCGCATTCCTTAATCTTCTCGTCTTTTTCTTTAATCGCGTTTTCTAGCTCGGCAATTTTCGCCTTACCATCATCGCCCTTGTTGAAGAATAAGATTCCAGCAAATACGCCAACCCCAATCAATAATACTAAAGTCACAAAAAAGCCAATCATCCAGCCTTTACCACTTTTTTTCTTTTCTTGAACTGGAGTTTGCCCAGCTAAACGGTTCTCAAAAGAATCTTCCATTTTATTCCTTTCTTGCTAATTATAATAATTATACGCTAATGCTTACCTCGTGTATATAAATATTCATTATGCTAAAATAAAATTAATATCATTTAAGCAAGGAATAATCCATGCCAGAAAAAGAAGCAAAGAAATCAAACACCGGCCTTATCGCTGGTATTATCGGTGGCGTTGTCGCAGTTGTCGCAATCGTTGTCGTAATCATTATCATTGTCGCAAATGGTGGTAAGAACCTCGTCGGCAAGTGGAATATTTACAGCATGAAAGAAGGCGATACGGAAGTTACGGCCGAAATGCTCGAAAAATTCGGCATGAACGATAGCTATATCGAGTTCAAGTCTGATGGCACTGGCACTATGAAGATCAACGGCGAAGAACAGTCCTTCAAGTATGAAGGTACTAAGGTCACCATTGATGGCGACTCTAGAGATGTTAAGGTTGACGGCGACAAAATCACCATCGAACCAACCAGCAGCACTTCTATCACTTTCAAGAAATAATCACTATTTCTAGCAAAAACTCCTCCATTCGGGGGAGTTTTTTTAATTGTCATATACCCCAGTTACATCTTGAAAAAACATAATCAATATGCTATACTAAACAAAAGCGTCAAAAACAAACATGATAGTAAAAAACCAATATAAAATACTTGCCATTATGGCTGGTTTTGCCGTCGCCAGCGTTGCGGCAGCTATTATTGTTTCTGTAATAACGGGCAATAGCAACGATACGAGCTCAACGAGTAATGACTCTGGTAATATTATTGCGTCCGAAAACGACGAGATAGACTCGAATAACGATTCAGTCAACTACGACTCAGACGATTCTGATGACTCGAACGAGGACGATTCAGAAGAGACCAACACTGGTACTGATGACGATGCGGAGAATCAGTCCGGCCAAAACAGCAATAACGGTCCTAAGCAAGAAAAACAATCCAACAAAAACAGTAGCAGCAAAACCGATAATAAATCATCGAGTAATAATTCTAACAAATCTAACGGTAACTCTAACGGCGGTTCAAATAATTCCGAAAAATCAAACGGTAATTCAGACGACTCTGGTAGTTCAGGCGGTAGCTCAGATAAACCAAGCGGCTCTACTGTCGCCGTAACTAAAGTAACTCTCAACAAGAGCTCTGCTACGCTAAATCACGCTAGCACTATGACACTAACCGCCACCGTTTCTCCGAGCAATGCCACTACAAAAACAATCACTTGGACTAGCTCGAATACTAATGTCGCAACCGTCTCTGGCGGCAAAGTCACAACCAAAGGTCCTGGCACCGCAACAATCACCGCTAGATCAAACAATGGCAAAACCGCTAGTTGTACTATTACCGTAAAACAACTCGTGACGGGTGTTACTATTAGTGGCAACGATCAAAACCTAGTTTTTAACAGAAAGAATCAAACCGCCACAGTGAACTTTACTGCCGCCGTTACGCCAAACAATACTACAGAGAACAAAACAATCACTTGGACTAGCTCGAATACTAATGTCGCAACCGTCTCTGGTGGCAAAGTCACAGTAAAGGGAATTGGAAGTGCAGTCATCACCGCCAAAAACAATGCCAGCGGAAAATATGCCACTCGTACTATTAATGTTCGCAAACAAAAGATAATTATGATCGGCAATAGTAAGACCTATCGCTACGGCAAACCATCCGTATATTATGAGGTGAAAAATATCCTTACTAATCTCGGCTACGATGTCGCTATCACCGTTGTAGCTCCAGGCAGCACTACTCTAGAATATAAAACAACTTCAGGCTGCACAAATCATTCGAACCTTGGCGGTAACTGCCTTTCTCTCATACAAAACCCCTACGATATTGCAATCTTACAAGAAAAAACTGATACTGCTGCCGCCAATTTAACTACTTATAACAGAGGCGCCAGTAGCGTCGCTAACATACTTCGCAGCAAAAACTCAGGTATTCGGCTTTTTGTTCGCCAATCATGGTCCACCGCCGACCATCTAAATAACGATTCGAGCGATAGCCAATCTCAAAGACACATAAACGATAATGCTGATATCGTAGCAAGAAACATTTCTGCAACCGTCATCCGAGATGGTCGTGCATTTTTTAAAAACAACTCAAACAACAATCTCTATAATCTTAGCGATAATAACGACAAGAACCATGCATCACACAAAGGCACTTATCTTGCCGGCCTATGTATTGTATCGAAAGTATATGGCGTCGATGCTACAGGCGTAACTTACGTTCCTTCTAGCGGCGTTTCTACCGCGGAAGCACGCAGTTATCGAGAATATGCTAAAGCAGAATGTAAATAACAACCCATTTTAGCACTCGCTGCTTGACAGTGCTAATTTGCCGCGCTACACTAGGTTTAGGAATTAATTTTCAGGAGGAAATTACATCAATGTCTATCAAACCTCTCGCTGACCGCGTCGTCGCCAAAAAAGACGCCGCTACCAGTACAACCGCTTCCGGCATTCTACTTGGTGAAGCAAAAGAGAAACCAAACACCGCTACTATCGAATCTGTCGGCCCAGATGTAAAAAGCGTCAAAAAGGGCGACCGTATCCTTTACCGCGAATATTCCGCAACCGAGCTCAAATATGACGGCAAGGATTATCTCATCGTCAAAGAAGAAGATATTTTAGCAACACTATAAGGAGTTATTTATGGCAAAAAAGATTTTTTATGACGCTGAAGCCCGCGAGAAAGTTCTCGGCGGCGCCAAGGCTCTCTATGACGCAGTCAAGGTTACCTTTGGACCAAAAGGTCAGAATGTTGTAATCGAAAAGAGTTACGGCGCACCGACCATCACTCATGATGGCGTCACTGTCGCCGAAGCCGTCGATCTCGGCAACGAAGACGACGAAACTCTCGGTTATCAAATGGGCGCAAAACTCATCAAGACCGCTGCCCAAAAGCTAAATAAGGTCGCTGGCGATGGCACCACTACTGTCACTGTCCTCACCTATAATATCCTCGCCGAAGCAAACAAGCTCATCGCTGCCGGTCACAACCCAATGGATCTCCGCAAAGGCATCGAAGCCGCTGGCGCCGAAATCGTAAAGGGCATTAATAAGACTGCCGAGCAAATCGAAGGCGACGATAGCAAGGTTGCCGAAGTTGCCACTATTTCTGCCGGCGATGCCGAAATTGGTAAACTCATTGCTAATGTTATCTCTAAGATTGGCAAAGATGGCGTCGTTACAGTCGAACAGGGTCAAGGTCTCGAAATGCAATCCGAAATCACCGAAGGCTACACTTATGACAAAGGCTACGCCTCGCCATTCTTCATCACTGACACTCAGCGTCAAGAGGCAATCTTCGATAAACCAGAAATCCTTATCACCGATAAAAAGATCTCTGCTGTAAATGATATTGTCCCATTCCTCGAAAAAATGGCTCAGACCGGCCGCAAAGATCTCGTCATCATTGCTGAGGATGTCGAAGGCGAAGCTCTCTCCGTCCTCGTCCTCAACAAGCTCAAAGGTGTCTTCAATACACTCGTCCTCAAGGCTCCAGCCTTTGGCGACAATCGTAAACAAATCATGGAAGATATTGCCACTCTCACCGGCGCCACCGTCGTATCTAGCGAAAAAGGCATGAGCCTCGAAGATTCTGGCCTCGAAATTCTCGGCCAGGCTCGCAAGATTATTGCCACCAAAGATCAGACTACCATCATTAATGGCGCAGGCGATGCTCGCGAAGTTAAGGCTCGCATTGCCGATATTCAAGCACAAGCCGAGTCTGCCATGTCAGATTACGAAACCGAGCAATTCAATAAGCGTGCTGCCGCTCTTGCCGGCAAGGTTGCCGTCATTAAAGTCGGCGGTGCTACTGAAACCGAAATCGATGAGAAAAAATATCGCGTTGACGATGCTGTTGCCGCAACCAAAGCCGCACTCGACGAAGGTATCGTCCCAGGCGGCGGTGTTACGCTCGTTAATCTCGCCAAGAACATCAAAGACGACAACGCAGGCGCCACCATCCTCAAGAACGCCCTCAAGGCTCCATTCACGCAGATTATGGAGAACGCCGGCCTCAACAGCCAAGCTCTCCTCGCTCAAGTCGAATCCGCAAAAGACGGGCAGGGCATTAACGTCATGAAAGCCGGCGACGGTCTCGTCGACCTCAAGAAAGCCGGCGTCGTCGATCCAGCTCGCGTTACTCGCGAAGCTGTCCAAAACGCCGTCAGTATCGCCGCTACAACTATCACGATGGGCGCACTCATCGTTGATCTCCCGGAGAAAAACGATCCCGCCGCTGCTGCCGGCATGGGTGGCGGAATGTATTAAACACCGCATATAGTAAAAAGATTCCGCAATCGCGGAATCTTTTTTATGATTACCCGGAGGAACAGGTTATCAAACAAGGTTTAGATTAGATTATTGGATTTGACCATTCGCATCCGCAACAGGAATGCCGAGCTTATCGATAGTATCGACGACGAAGAGAAGAGCTTCCGCCTTTTCTTTCTGATCTTCAATACCCTTAGCAGCATTATAAGCAGGCTCGATACATGCCTTATCTTCTGTCATATCGATAATTTCTTTATAAATCTTGAACTTCTTTGCTGGCTCAATATCTACACTCTCAATGATTGGGCGAAGATCTGATAGAGCCATCGTCTTTACGCGATCGAGATCAGGGTCACCGTAAACAGCCTTGCCTGCTGGCATTACTGGGGCTGCTGGAATTTCTGGAGCAAGTGGAGTACCGAGATCTACTGGCGCAGCATCGGCGGCAGCGCTCGCGACACTATTCTCGACTGCAGCAACTGGATCTGCAGCCGGTGCACCCGCGTTAGTTATACTATTGATTGCTTGTTGCAACTCATCTGGAGTTGCCGTATTATTTTGGTCCATATTACCCACCTTTTATCTAATCTTTAATTATCTATATATTATCACGCTTATGCCTAAATACGCAAGAAACGCACTAATCGGTCGAGTAAATCAATCTTTACTGGTTCCATCGGCAAACGAGCACCAAACATATCCACGATTTGCTCGCCCTCTGCTTCCGGGAAATATACCCTTACTCTTGGGCTAAACCGTTTCTTCGGCACAAGAACAATCGAATAATGATTACTCTCATTCATTACGCCAAAAGAGCGGAATGAATCAAAGGCATAAAGATTATTTCCTTCCGACAAACCCTTTTCCGAGAGAGAATAGTGAAGCATTCGCGGCTTACGCGAAGTATATGTTAACAATGCTACTGCCGCTACGATAACAAGCGCCATAAATACCCACTCTTGCAAGAAAAACGCTACAGTGCAAAGCGCAATCACGACTAAGGCAAGTCCAATATACCACCCTACATTCTTTTTATATTCAATATATTCGCGAGCTTCCCAGTTCACAATCGTCTTATTAGCCATAGTACTTTTATTATACCATAAGCATATTTTCAAGAACCATCAAAAAATGCCCTGACAAGCAGTGCATCTTTTGGCGGAGGGTGAGAGATTCGAACTCTCGCACCAGCTTTCGCCAGTCTAACGAT
Organism: uncultured Candidatus Saccharibacteria bacterium; assembly: GCA_946411935.1. GTDB lineage: Bacteria > Patescibacteriota > Saccharimonadia > Saccharimonadales > Saccharimonadaceae > UBA2834. Next base: position 27,072 of record CAMKFS010000007.1, read on the forward strand.
TTAGCAAACCGTCCCCTTCAGCCACTTGGGTAACCCTCCAACA